>NZ_JAFCVD010000010.1:0-167586 GCF_049896865.1 Flavobacterium sp. DSP2-3-1
CAGAGAGAATTATAGAAATACAAGAGAAATTAAACAATAGACCAAGAAAAAGATTTAATTTTGAAACACCTAATTTTATGTTTAATCAAAAAGTTGCATTTATAACTTGAATCCTGCTTAATTAAACTACTTACAAATTTTATTATCAAATCAGTGCTCAAATCTTATCGAAAATTATGTAATCTCAATCTTTAAACGGAAGTTAAAAGATTGGTTTCCATATGATTTTAAATGTTATTTTATTAAGTTTATCCCAGTATAAATAAATTTTAAATCCTCAGTTAAAATATTTTTTGTGATCTAACGCAGAGCCAAAAAATAATGAGAACTTTTTATAATAGAATTTTTTTTTCTTTACTTTTTTTTTAGACATTATCTGAAAATCATTTGAACCTCTGAAAAATTAACTAAAAATAGCAATAACGTTTAACGAATAGCATTTAAATATACTGACGACACATGAAAGAAGCCAATTCATTATTTAGTTTTTTATACGCCGCACTTTTATCTGAAAAAACTAAAAAAAGAGCTGAAATTTTCTTTGTGTCGCTGGCAATAATAAGTTTTTTATTGCATTTGGCTATTATCGCCTTAGTTTATCTTAAAATTATTTTGATTAATGATTATTCCAAATTATTAAGTAATCCAATATCTGCAATTTATACACCATTCTCATTTATTTTGATTTATGAAGTTTACCTGTTAGTCTATTATTTACCTAAATCAACAACTATCTACATAGGCAAACAATATGAAATTATTACGTTAATTATTATTCGAAGAATATTTAAAGACTTAACCAAATTAGAATTTAACTCTAATTGGTTTGATTTTAAAGCCAATGTAAATTTTACACTTGACATTGTGGCAACAATCGTACTGTTTTTTTTAATATTTATCTTTTACAATCTCAACAAAAAAAATGAAATTAATCAGTCTAAATTGCAGAAAACAAATGATATCAATTCATTCATTAGATTAAAAAATGTTTTCGCTATCGGGCTGATCCCCGTATTTTTGGTACTTTCAATATACAGTTTAGCCCATTGGATTTATGAAAGTTTCTTTTCACTAACGCAAATCGTTGATAAAATTAAAGATATTAATAAAATATTCTTTGCCGATTTTTTTACAATTCTAATTTTAATTGAAGTGCTTTTGCTTTTGTTTTCCTTCTTCCTTTCGGATAAATTCAATAAAGTCATTCGCAATTCAGGCTTTATCATTTCAACAATATTAATAAAACTTTCTTTTGGTACAGAAGGAGTTTTGAATACCATACTTATTGTCGCAGCAGTATTGTTTGGTGTCATAATCTTAGCAATCCACAATAAATATGACACATTAGAAGTAAAAAGTATCAGTAATTTACAGTCTTAAATTAGCCAATTCGCAGTCCATTTTGAATTTTACAATCGGGAGCCAGTAAAATTACATCACCGTCTGCTCCAACGGCTCCTAAAATAAGACATTCGCTCATGAATTTCCCGATTTGTTTTTTAGGAAAATTGACTACTGCTACAATTTGCCGGTTGAGCAAATCGTCTTTTTGATACCGTTTCGTTATTTGTGCGGATGTTTTTCGGATTCCTATTTCAGAACCAAAGTCTATTGTCAATTGATATGCGGGCTTTCTGGCTTCGGGAAAATCATCTACTTCCAAGATTGTCCCCACACGCATTTCTACTCTTTCGAATTCATTCCAGCTAAGATTGTCCATATTTTGCATTTATTCAAATAAAATACTAAATTACAAACGTAGAAAATTATGTAACTAATTAAACTAATTGTATAAATTTTTTTTGCTTAATAGTTCTAATTAAACAAAAGAGGAATCTAGAATTTATCTTTTAAATAGTAAATAGTATGGAAATGAGTTAAATAAATGATCGCGAATTTCACAAAAAAAAGTAATAGTGGCATAGACCTTTATATTGAAACAGCACCAAATGTAAAATTATATGTTAAAGATTATGGGAAACGAAAGCCAGTAATTCTTATTCACGGATGGCCACTATCTAATGAAATGTGGGAATTCCAAATTGATACTTTGGCTCAAAATAATTTTAGAGTAATCGTGTATGACCGCCGTGGTTTTGGCAAATCCTCACAACCTTGGGATGGACACGATTATTAGACTTTGACAGATGATTTGAAGGCTATTATTAAGCAATTAGATATAAAAGAAGCGGCTCTTGTTGGATTTTCAATGGGTGGTGGCAAAGTGGTTCGATATTTCAGCCGACATGGCGGAAAAGGAATTTTAAAAGCGGTACTTATAGCTTCAGTAACCTCCTTCAACTGCAAACAGACTCGAACCCATTTGGGGTTTTGTAAAAAGAATACTATAAAAATGCGGATCAAATTAAAGACGACCGAATTGGTTTTCTGGATGATTTTGGGAAAAAGTTTTTTGGAGTGAGCGTTTTGAGTAAAACAATAAGCATTCCTTTATTAGATTATTATAGAATGTTGTTCTTCTTTTCTTCTCCTCGTGCTACTTTAAAATGGGCCATATCATTTTCATCTACTGATTTTCGATCGGAAATGTCAGCTGTAAATGTTACTACTTTAATTATTCATGGTGAAGAGGATAAAACTGTGCCTATCGAAATTGCCTCCGAAATAACTGCAAAATTAGTTCCTGATAATAAATTTATTGTTTCTGAAGGAGCCCCACACGGTCTTTTTTATATCGAAAAAGATAAACTAACCAAGAATTTGATTGAATTTTTAAATTCTTAAGTTTGAAACGAATTGAATTTATAGATTAGCATCTCGTCACTTAAGGTTATAAAAAATTCCAAGATTTACTGGATTGCTCCCAAAAAGTTAGATATTATTCTGGTAATTATGTTTCTAATCAAAAAAGTTCAAATGAATTTTACATTTGTAATTATATTAAATTTTAGAAACATTATAGCGGTATTTCTTTGCTCCCAAGAAAAACCAAAGTTATTCGTTAGATTTTAAATTGTAAGAACTAAAAGCCATTTAAAAATACTGATTGTCCCTGAGAGCAGCCAGTGTTAGGTTTAATATACCTGTTACTAACCCGGTGGGTAGAATTATTTAAAATTAACAACTCTGAAAAGAATTTAAAAATAAACAGAAAGATTTATAGAAAAAAAGAGCGGGATAGCCCAATTCTTTGCTAGCAAAGCTGTGTTTTGCTATAATAGAGTGAAACGTCTCAATACAAATACATAAAAACTATGTTTCTATGCGTTAAAAAAAAAGAAACTTGAATTACATCCAGCGGGTTGATACTAATATTATTGTTAAATGGAGTAAAGATTTTGCAATTTTGGTTTAGTAGCTTTATGACCAAAAACTAGGCGCAAACCAAAACCGATCGATATTAATAAACGAAATAAACGAAAATCGGACAAACCACTTACAAGCGAACATGAACTTCTTTTAGAGATTAAAGCATTGCGTTGTGAGAACTAATTGGTAAAAAAGTTGCGAGCCTTAATTCAAGCAAAAGAGAAAGCCAGAAAACGCAAGCCTTGATGCAATTAAGGGATAAATTTGATTTGAATTTACTTTTAAATCAAACCAAGATGTTAATTAAAACTTTTTTGGAATACTAAAATCAGAACTGTTTCACATTCAAAAATTTGCAAGTTCAAATAAATTAAAGCGGGAAATTAAACAGTATCTAAACTATTACAATCGCGCAAGAATTAAGTCAAATGTAAACAAAATGAGCCCGATACAATATCGAGCTCACTATTATCAAAATTTTGAGGGCAGTCCAATTATATTGGGACTTTTTTTTGGATAAAAATAATCGGATTATTTTTTATTCTTTTTATTCTTCTTAACTTTTTTAGATTTTGCTTTGGCTTTTTTAGCTTTAATCTTAGCTTTGACTTTGGCTTTTTTAGCTTTGTCTTTTTTAGCTTTTTTAGCCTTTTTTGCTTTCACTTTTGCTTTTTCTTTCGCATCAGCTTTTTTAGCCTTTTTCTTGTCTTTATCTTTCATCTTTACCGTCTTTTTAGTGTTTTTTTTAGTGTTTTTTTTATCTGGAACAACAGTGGTAGTTTCATCCTCGCCTTCAACCGAAATGGTTGTTGTTTCTTCAATGATTTTAGTTACAATAGCATCATTTTCGGGTTTAATAATTTCAGCATGCTCTTCTACGGGGTTAATTACTTTCGTTCTTTTAGCTCTGACCGGCTTTTGACTTTCAGGTTTTATTGGAGACGGTTGTGTTGTATCCTCTTCTTTTTTTTGTATCATAGTTGATGTTATTTATGTCAGTTTTTATTTTACTTTAAACAATAATTCTTCGCACGTTATTAAATTGTTATTTTATTGTAAGTAAATATAGTGATTTATTTTATTGATCAATGTTAAGGTTTTCTGTAAATTGAACGAAGTGTATGGCAACCAACAAATTTGCAACCAATGAAACAGATTTGAAGTTTGTCAGGAAAAGGAATTCTAATGCAGTATTTATAAATCATTGAAAAAGTACATGTAAGATTCTAATAGGTTTTAAATAAAAAAAAGCCCCAACTAGCAATGGACTATTTGGGGCAATTATTTTAGGATGAAAATTCAATCTTATCGGTATTTGTCAATAAAGCCGAAGTTTTCTAATACCATTGGTGTTATCTTTTCAATTCCGAAACACTTGATTTCTTTTAGTTTTGCACCTACAATATGCGTCAAGAATTCATTTTATTTGGATGCTGAAAATTTTTGAAAAGCTTTTGCTAAGTCTGAAATGGAATCTAATTCTTTTTGAAAAACATAGAATAAAATTGGTGCTTTCTTTTTATGTTTACTGGTTTTTCCTTGCTTTTCATTTTCAATCGCTACGTTTATATAATACAGTTCTTCTCCTTCATCGATTTCTTCTTTGGATGTAAAACGCCATTTTAGCAATGATTTATTAACTCCTTCTTAGAAGTTTGCTAAAAACTGTTTTTTGTTCTAAAGCAAAACACCATTGAAAAACCAAATTGTAAAATGTAATTGGAATTTTCCAATTCCAATTACATTTTTTCAATTCAAGACAGTAACTATTCCGCCCTGTTTGGTAGTTTACACCAATTTAGTTTTAACAATAATTGAATTTAGAAATCTTGATTCTTTTGACCAACGGGTGTTTTTGTCCCAAGTATGAGTTGCTGTTGACGATTTCGATATCTTATTTTTTAGCAGATTCTTGCAGCGCAGTCAGTTCGGCAATTTTCACGATGACTTTTACTGCTTTTTCCATGCTTTCAGCAGGAACATATTCGTATTTTCCGTGAAAATTATGTCCACCGGCAAATATATTGGGGCAAGGCAACCCTTTATAGGACAATTGAGAACCGTCAGTTCCTCCGCGAATAGGTTTAATAAGTGGTTTTATATCCAACTCTTTCATTGCTTTTTCTGCAATATCCACAATATGTTTTACAGGTAGTACCTTTTCTTTCATATTGTAATACTGATCTTTAATTTCAGTAACAACAATGTCCTCGCCAAATTGTTTGGCAAATTTCTTATTGATTTTTCGAGCAATTTTCTCGATTAGTTCTTTACGCTTTTCAAACTTTTTCTTGTTGTGATCGCGAATAATAAGTTCCAAAACGGTTTCTTCTATACTTCCAGTTAAATGATGCACATGGAAAAAGCCTTCATACCCTTTTGTTTCCTCAGGAGTTTCTCCCGAAGGCAGTTCATTGATGAAATCATTGGCAATCAACATCGAATTGATCATTTTGCCTTTAGCATAACCTGGATGCACGCTTTTACCTTTGAAAGTAATTTTGGCGCCAGCCGCATTGAAATTTTCATACTCCAATTCTCCTACTTGGCTTCCATCCATCGTATACGCATAGTCTGCTCCAAATTTCTCCACATCGAAATGGTGGGCACCACGGCCAATTTCTTCGTCTGGTGTAAAACCAACTCTGATTTTTCCATGTTTGATTTCAGGAGTATTTATTAGCAATTCCATTGCTGTAACAATCTCCGTGATTCCGGCTTTATCATCGGCTCCTAATAAGGTTGTCCCATCAGTGGTGATTAAAGTTTGGCCTTTATATTGCAATAAATCTTTAAAATAGTTAGGCGATAATATAATGTTTTTAGCCACATTTAATACAATGTCTTTTCCATCATAATCTGTGATAATTTGAGGTTTTACATTCGCACCACAAAAATCTGGTGAAGTGTCAAAGTGAGAAATAAATCCAATAGTTGGTACATCATAATCCACGTTACTAGGCAAGGTCGCCATGATATATGATTTGTCATCTATTGTTACATCTTGCATACCAATAGTTTTTAATTCTTCAACCAGTTTATTGGCTAAAACCCATTGTTTTTGTGTGCTTGGAGTAGTTTCTGAGTTCGGATCAGATTCCGTGTCTATAATTACATAGCTGATGAAACGATCTATAATATGTTGCATATTTCTTTGTTTTATGCAAATATAATCATTTTTTCAGGAGCATTTTAAAGTAAATCCACAACTAAATTTTGTTTATCTCAATTTTTTAGATGTATCGAATCAAGATTTTAAGAAGTTCATTATTTTTAAAATTATTATTTTTTATCAAAAAAAAATATATCCATAGGTAGTTCAAATTTAGTCTCTGGCTTTATTTAATTCATTTCAACTTTTCAAGATTTTTTTCCAGTTTGTTGATTTTGATTTGTTGCCTACTGATTGATATATTTTCCTTTTCATTTTGAGTATAACGTAGTATTCATTTTGATTTTTTATTTTCTAATTTTTCCTTATTTCGAATTTAGTCTTTTTCAGTATCAGCTACATTATCTTTTATTATTCGGGCTGATTTTTCGCTGGATATAATTTTACTTTGTTGTTTGTCGAAGTTGCTTTTTTCTTTTTCAAACTCTTTTTTTTCTTTTTTTTTTCTTGTCTTCTTCTAGTGCTTTTTTCTCCGATTTGAGTTGATTATTTAAAAGATTTTGCTTCTTTTTTAAGTTTAGGATTGCCTACACTTGGTGTTGCAGCAACTTTTACAGTGTCATTTATAGTTGTTGCTGCAGAGACAGTAGTTTTTGTCGCGACTTTTATAATGTCATTTTTTGCAGTTTGTTCAAAAAAAAGTTGAACTATAAAAAAAAAGAAAATTGTTATTTTCATTTTCATCGGACTAAATATTTAATTATAAAATCGAATGTTTTATAAATGTATTTTTATGGAAATTTAAGTCATTTTCGTAGTAATTGTGCCCTTTTTATGTAAACAGATGAAAAAGGTTCTTCTATAACTTTCTATTTTTTGGCTACAGCTAAATGAAATTTAATGATATCCACTTTTTTAGTAGTCAAAATGATTTGGTAAATTATTTTCCAAATATTTATTTATCGGTAAGATAATTCTATTTTTGCACAACACAACAATATATATATGTACAAATTACTCTTGCGTCCCATACTTTTTTTGTTTGATCCTGAAGAAGTTCATTATTTCACTTTTTCATTGATTAGGTTTTTGTCTAAAATTCCGGGATTTTCTTCTCTTTTTAAAGTTCTTTACGAAGTCAATGATCCCAGATTAGAAACCGAAGTCTTTGGATTGAAGTTTAAAAATCCGGTAGGACTTGCCGCCGGTTTTGATAAAGACGCCAAGTTGTTTAAAGAATTGTCCAATTTTGGTTTCGGTTTTATCGAAATAGGTACGCTTACGCCAAAAGGTCAGGAAGGAAATCCTAAAAAACGATTGTTTCGTTTGAAAGAGGATAGCGCCATCATCAACAGAATGGGGTTCAATAACGGCGGTGTACATGAAGCGGTGGAACGATTAAAAGAGAATAAAGATGTCCTGATTGGCGGAAATATCGGAAAAAACAAATTGACACCAAACGAAGAAGCGACTTCTGATTATGAAATATGTTTTGACGCTTTGTATGATTACGTCGATTATTTTGTGGTCAATGTAAGTTCACCAAACACGCCAAACCTGCGTGCTTTGCAAGATAAAGAGCCATTGACGCAACTTTTGCAAACGCTACAAAATAAGAATTTAGCTAGGCCAAAACAAAAGCCAATTTTATTAAAAATCGCTCCTGATTTAACAGATGAGCAATTGCTGGATATTATTGATATCGTAAAAGAAACTAAAATTGCGGGAGTTATTGCTACCAATACCACGATTTTGCGTGAAGGTTTACAATCTGAAAACAAAACTGAAATGGGCGGATTATCAGGGAAACCATTGGAAAAACGTTCAACAGAAGTAATTCGGTTTTTGTCTCAAAAAAGTAATAAAGCCTTTCCCATTATTGGAGTAGGAGGAATTCATTCTGCAGAAGATGCGATAGAAAAACTCGATGCCGGGGCAAGTTTAGTGCAATTGTATACCGGTTTTATTTATGAAGGACCAGCATTGGTGAAAGCTATAAACAAAAAGATTTTAGAAAGATTGTAGCTTTTAAACATTAGTGAAACTCATAAATGGTATCATTTTTTTGAAATTTATAATCAGAATTTAAAATTTATAATAGTTTTTCTATCTTTGGCTACCTATGGAACCAATAAAAATTATAGAATGTCCACGCGATGCCATGCAAGGTATCAAACCATTTATTCCTACGGAAAGAAAAGTAGCTTACATTCAATCATTATTGCGTGTAGGTTTTGACAGTATTGATTTTGGAAGTTTTGTTTCCCCCAAAGCAATTCCGCAAATGCAGGATACAGTCGAAGTTTTGGCACGACTTGATTTGTCTCAAACCCGAAGCAAACTTCTGGCTATTATTGCAAATACACAAGGCGCTACAATGGCAGCTGTTCATCCTGAAATACGTTATTTAGGTTTTCCATTTTCTATTTCTGAGAATTTCCAAATGCGGAATACCCACAAAACCATAGCCGAATCATTAATTACTCTACAGGAAATTCTTGAAATTGCCGATAAAAGCAATAAAGAAGTAGTGGCATATTTATCAATGGGTTTTGGAAATCCATACGGCGATCCTTGGAGCGTTGAAATAGTAGGTGAGTGGACTGAAAAATTAGCTTTAATGGGAGTGAAAATTTTATCACTTTCTGATACGGTTGGAAGTTCTACTCCTGATGTAATCTCATATTTGTTTTCGAATTTAATTCCAAAATATCCCAAAATAGAATTTGGTGCGCACCTTCACACGACACCTGATAAATGGTTTGAGAAAATTGATTCCGCTTACAAAGCGGGTTGTCGCCGTTTTGATGGTGCCATTCAAGGTTTTGGAGGCTGTCCAATGGCAACTGATAATTTAACGGGTAACATGCCTACGGAGAAATTATTGTCGTATTTTACAGCACAAAAAGAATCTACAAATATGAGTCCGATGAGTTTTGAAAGTGCTTATAATGATACGTCTACGTTATTTGGGGAGTTTCACTAGAAATAAATTAAAAAATTATTGTTGAACTCCTCACTTTTTAAATAATAAGTTTAGTATTGATGCGTTGAGTATAAGATTCACGAAAACTGCCTTTAACTTATAAATTGATGAAATTACCTGTTTCAAATAGCGTTTTTTGCCTATTCTTACTGCTGTTACTTTCTTTTTCATGCACGAGTGATTTAGACTACGATCAGGCAAATAATATAAAACTGGAGCCTATTTTTATAGCTAATTTGGCCTATTTTGATGTTCCTGCAAATGAATTTGTCACGAATGGAGTGGAACAATCAGTGATTTTTGACGTGCCAACTGTGGATATTTTCAATGATGGATTTTTTAGGAAAAGTTTAAAAAAAGTGGAATTTTTCTTCGAAATGGAAAATACCATAAATAGAACCTATGTTGTAAACTTGGTATTTTTGGACAGAACTAATCAAGTCGTTCATACTACCAATTTTACTTTTCCGGCTTACACGGGTGCAAAGAATAAAGTGACCAAGACTGAAATATTCGAAAATACCCAACTTGACTTATTAAAAAGAACGACAAAAATTGCTTTCACATTACGAATGTTGCCGGGTGCTCCATTGAATGAGAATAGTTCAGGTAGATTAATATTGCGTTCAAGTGTAACCGCTTATTTAGTAGTAGAATGAGAAAAATAATTTTGATTTTTGTTCTATTGCTGACAATAAATTGCTTTTCACAAAACAAACAAATTTTATATAATTTTACTTCGGTACCACAGTCTTTGTTGACTAACCCTGGTTCGGATTTCAAATACAATTGGTATTTTGGAGTTCCTTTATTGTCTGGAATTTCGGCAAATGTAGGTTCAAGCGGGTTTTCGGCCTATGATTTATTTGCGGATAATGGAGTCGATTTTAATGTGAAATTACGCAACGCAGTATTCTCCACAACCCGGAAAGACAGAGTAGCGATCAACGAACAAATAGAAATTTTTAATGGAGGTTTTAAAATTACCGGAGAACAAAGCGATTCTTATATTTCGTTTGGAATGTATCAGGAATTTGATCTGTTGAGTTATGTCCCTAAAGATATTGCCGTTTTAGCTTTAGACGGAAACAAAGACTATCTGGGTAAAGTTTTTAATTTAGGCGATTTGAGTGTCAAAGCAGAAATGCTATCCGTATTTCACCTCGGATTTCATAAAAATATCAACGAAAAGCTTATTTTAGGAGTACGCGGAAAAATTTACTCCAGTATTTACAATGCTAATTCTACGAATAACTCCGGTTACATCTACACTATTCCTTCAGATACAGGAATTTATGAGCAGATGATTTATTCGCAATTACAGCTCAATACATCTGGAATTGCTCAATATGATGATAAAGATTATAATCCAAATGTGGTCAAAGACATTACTAAAAGAGCTCTCTTAGGAGGTAATTTAGGTTTGGGATTTGATGCCGGTTTTACCTATTATCCAAAGAAAAACATACAACTTACCGCCAGTGTTATCGACGTAGGTTTCATTAAACACAGCAAAGAAGTTGAAAGCTTAACCTACAAAGGCACTTACAGATATGAAGGTGTAATTCCAAATTTCAGTTCCGGTAATTCAGCAGGAAACGGATACCAGGAATTCAATGATGCTATTCCTTTGGATACGTTGTATGCAGATTACACGACTTTTCGCTCGGCAAAGTTCAATACTTCGGTTCAGTATTCATTTGATGAAGAACGCTCTGAAGATTGCAATTGCCTCAATTATGATCCTGAAACTACTTATAAAAGTGCGGTTGGTGCACAGTTATTTGTGATGTCTACGCCACGAACGCCATTAGTCGCTTTTACCACATATTACCAAAGAAAAATATTCAAGGCATTGCAAATGAAAGCCACTTACACGCTAGATTCATATTCGTATAAGAACATAGGGTTGGGATTATCCAGTGCTTTTGGACCTATGAATTTCTATGTTCTTGCCGATAATCTTTTAGAATATAGAGATGTTACCAAAGCAAATAGTCTTTCTTTTCAACTCGGGCTGAATGTTGTTTTTAAGAACAGTAAAAAATAAATTTGGTTTTAAAATTGGACTTTTCTTCGTTTAAATATTTTGTAAATTTCTATCCAAAGTACCGAAACAATACCTACTAAAATACTTAACCCTATTTGGAGTCCTGAAACTCTTTCGAATTCAAAAAAACTTGCAAATAAAGGTACAAACAATAATGAAGCTGTAATAAGAATGGTTACGCTAATGATCATCAGTACCAAATTGTTTTTGTATTTTAATGTTGTAAATATCGAGTAATAAAAGGAACGATTGATTAGCGTCAGAAAAATATTAGATGAAATTAACGTCAGAAAAACTACTGTTCTCGTTGCGCTTTCCGAACAATTTGTAGCCACACAATATTGGTAGATAAACAAGAGTCCCAAAGTGATTACAAGTCCCTGAACGATACTGATGGTGATTTCTTTAAGTTTGAAAAAAGTATTGGTAAAAGGTCTGGGTTGTAACAGCATTAGGTTGCGTTCCATAGGTTCATTTTCATAAATTATGGAACAGGTTGGTCCCATGATAATCTCCAAAAAGATGACATGAACTGGGGAAAAAATATTGGGGTAAATCCAGCCCAATGCCAAAGGAATAAACACAATCATAATGATTGGAATGTGGATGGAAATAATGTATTGTATGGCTTTTTTCAGATTACTATATATTTTTCTGCCCATGGCAATAGCGTCAATCATTTTAGCAAAATCATCGTCAATGAGAATTAGATTAGCAGCATCTTTGGCAATTTCGGTCCCCTTTTTTCCCATGGCAATTCCAATGTGGGCTGATTTTAACGCGGGTCCGTCATTGACTCCGTCGCCCGTCATGGCTACGATTTGATTGTTGTCTTTTAATGCTGCTATAATCTTAAGTTTGGCTTCCGGAAACATCCTCGTAAAAATGGACGTCTCCATTACTTTTTTTCGAAGTGTCGCATCGTCCATAGCCATTAAGTCGTCTCCATTTAGCGATTTATCTGCATTTTTGAAACCAATTTGTTTGGCAATTGTTGCGGTTGTTTCAGCATTGTCGCCCGTTACTATCTTGACTTGAATACCGGCTTTGTAAAAGGCTTCGAATACTGCTTTTATATTTGCTTTTGGGGGATCATAAAACGCAACTAATCCTTTAAACGCAAAAGAAAAATCCTGTTGTTTTTTAGGATAATCAGTGCCTGAAAATTCAGCAAGACCTACACCCAATACCCGATATCCTTGCAAAGCCATTTTGGTCATCGCGGATAAAATTTGTTGTTTTTCGTTTTCGGATACTTTTGAAGTCGCAATCAATGCTTCTGGAGCCCCTTTGGCAGCAATAATTCTCGATCCATTTTGATTTTCAAAAACATGGGTCATCATTGGAGGTTTTCCATCCAATGGATATTCGTGAACCAATTTGAAATTAGGGCGTTCATCAGCTATTTCTAACTTCGCATACGCTTCGTGCAATGCAATTTCCATTGCGTCAAACGGTATTGGCTCGCTGGCCCACATGGCAAGACTCAGTAATTCGAGATCGTGCTCATTATTATTATTATTATTATTAGTTTCATCAGTGTTACTTCCTTTAGTACTATCATCAGACAACGTGTACCATTGCGCCAGACTCATTTTGTTCTCCGTGATTGTTCCCGTTTTGTCCGTACAAATTACGTTTGCGCTTCCTAAGGTTTCGACCGTTTTTGTCTGTTTTACGATAATTCCCATTTTCATTAATCGCCAAGAACCCAACGCCATGAACGTGGTAAAAGCCACCGGAATTTCCTCAGGAATGATGCTCATGGCCAAGGTCAGCGCTTTCAGCAGACTGTCTAAAACATTATTTGAATTGTAATAATTGATAACCCATACAAAAACAAAAATCACTAAACCAACAAGCGACATTTTTTTGACAAAATTCCCCATTTGGATTTGCAACGGTGTTTTTTCTTCAACAATTGTCTCCAGGCTTTTGCCTATTTTTCCCAATTTTGTTTCGTTTCCAATAGCGGTTACTTCGCAAATTGCCAAACCACCAGTTACAATAGTCCCAAGAAAAACAGTATTGTTTTCGGCAGTCTCATTTTTAAAAACTGCCATCGATTCCCCTGTAAGAATAGACTCATTTACGGAAAAATCATTGCATTGAAGAATGATACCATCGGCAGGAATAAAGGTGCCTTCTTCTGTTTGAATGAGGTCACCAACAACAATTTCCTCGCTTAAAATTTCAATAATTTCTCCATTGCGAATGACTTTACTTTTGGGTTGCGATAGTTTTTTTAACGCTTCAATTGCTGTTCTGCTTTTGGATTCTTGATAGAGTGAAATAGTAGAAACCAAAACAATTGCTACAATCATGAAAATTCCGTTTCCATAATCGCCGGTAATAAAATAAATACCAGTTGCAGTTAGCAATAATAGGAACATAGGTTCCAATACCATTTCGGATAGGGATTTTAAAAACTGATTTTTTTCCTGATTCACTATTGAATTCGGACCAAATTTCGTTCTCGAAAGCAAAACGGCCTCATTTGAAAGTCCTTTTAATTCTTGTTGAGTTTTTGTCATAGCAAAATAAATTAATTGGATTTTCTGGATTGGAAACTAAGGCGTATTTTGGAATAAAAGAATTGACTTCATACTGCAATTTAATTAATTATTGTAAAATTATAGCGATTTTTTGCTTAAGATTATCTATATTTGCACGCAATTAAACTCCAACTACAATTGCAATGATCGCACACAACTCTAAGATTATCGGTGAAGGATTAACTTACGATGATGTTCTATTAGTTCCCAATTACTCAAATGTGCTTCCTCGCGAAGTGAGTATTCAGTCCAAATTTTCAAGAAATATAACGCTAAATGTTCCTATTGTATCCGCTGCTATGGATACCGTTACCGAAAGTGCTATGGCAATTGCTATGGCTCAAGAAGGAGGAATAGGCGTTTTGCATAAAAATATGACTATCGAGCAACAAGCTGCGAAAGTTAGAAAAGTAAAACGTGCAGAATCCGGAATGATTATCGATCCGGTTACTTTGCCATTAACTTCGACAGTTGCCGATGCCAAAAATGCAATGAAAGAATATGGTATTGGCGGTATTCCAATTGTGGATGAAAATAAAATTCTAAAAGGAATTGTTACCAACCGTGATTTGCGTTTCGAAAAAAATAGTGCCAGACCTATCGTTGAGGTCATGACTACTGAAAACTTAGTTACCGTTGCGGAAGGAACTTCTCTGGAACAAGCAGAAGTAGTTTTGCAAGGGCATAAAATAGAAAAATTACCTGTTGTAAACGAGAAATATGAGTTGGTTGGATTAATTACCTTTAGAGATATCACTAAATTAACCCAAAAACCGATTGCCAACAAAGATGTTTACGGTCGTTTGCGAGTTGCTGCGGCGATTGGTGTAACAGGTGACGCGGTTCAAAGAGCCGAGGCATTGGTGAACGCTGGTGTTGATGCAATTATTATTGATACTGCTCACGGTCATACGCAAGGTGTTGTCAATGTATTGAAAGAAGTAAAAAGTAAATTCCCTCAAATTGATGTTATTGTAGGAAATATTGCGACTCCTGAAGCAGCTAAATTTTTAGTTGAAAATGGAGCAGATGGTGTGAAAGTAGGTATAGGTCCAGGTTCTATTTGCACTACTCGTATTGTTGCCGGCGTTGGTTTTCCTCAGTTTTCTGCTGTTCTTGAAGTGGCTGCGGCTATCAAAGGAAGTGGAGTTCCCGTAATTGCTGATGGTGGAATTCGCTATACGGGTGATATTCCTAAAGCGATCGCTGCAGGTGCTGATTGTGTGATGTTAGGTTCATTATTAGCCGGAACTATGGAATCTCCGGGTGAAACTATTATTTTTGAAGGAAGAAAATTCAAGTCTTACCGTGGAATGGGTTCTGTTGAAGCGATGCAGGAAGGTTCAAAAGACCGTTATTTTCAAGATGTTGAAGATGATGTAAAAAAACTGGTTCCGGAAGGAATTGTCGGACGTGTTCCTTACAAAGGAGAATTGAACGAAAGCATGCAACAATTCATCGGTGGTCTTCGTGCCGGAATGGGATATTGTGGTTCAAAAGATGTTCCAACTTTACAGGAAACAGGACGTTTTGTTCGCATAACTGCCAGCGGAATTAACGAAAGTCATCCGCATAACGTTACGATTACGAAAGAAGCTCCAAATTATTCAAGATAATTTTTAGTTTTTTAAAACAATAAAAAAAGGCATTTTTAATTCCGCTAACGGTTTTAAATATGCCTTTTCTCTTTATTTAAAACTTTTAATCTGCAGATTCAGATAAGTTTTTCTTCAGATGCTCGCTGTCCCAACTGTGATTAGTTGCAGCCACTTGAGAATAAATATCGCTCTTTAGCAGTTGTTCCTGCAGTTCGATTTCTTCTTTTACGGTTATCATGTAGGCCATTTTATCATGACGTTTTTCAGCTAATTTTCGGGTGGTAATTTCATCATATTTTATAAATTGCTGTCCTTGTCTGGTCGCGGTATATTTTCGATGGCCCAATTCTACTAACGCATCAACCCCCATATTTACCGCGCTATATAACGTTTCCCGATAAATATTTTCGACTTTATGATCAATTAATTCATAAGCGTCATTTCGGTTTCGGGCACGGGTTAAGATTTTTAAATGTGGAAAATGTTTTTTTAAAGTTTCAATCACTTTTAAATTTACCGAAGGATTATCGATGGCAGCAATAAATAACTTTGCGTTCTCACAACCGGCGGCTTTCAGTAATTCTAATCGTGTAGCATCTCCATAATACACTTTGAATCCCAATTTTCGCAGTACATCAATTCGATCGGAATCATAATCCAGAATAGTTGATTTTACCTTATTCGCTTTTAATAAACGCCCAACTGTACTTCCAAAATGACCAAAACCAGCAATAATTACGGGATTGTCTTCGTCAATAAAATCGTTATCTTTCTTAATTTCATTTGCTTTTTCTTTAGTTCTTGAATTGGGATAAATTAATCGCTCATTTATTAATAACAAAAAAGGAGTTGCAACCATACTCATCGCGATGACAGCCATGATTTGGTTCGCCAAAACATTTGGAATAATATACAGTTGCATGCAAAAACTCATAATCACAAAACCAAATTCTCCTGCCTGACTTAAGCCAAAAGCGAATAACAAATTTTGATCGGTATTTTTTTTATGAAACCTACTGATTACAAATAAAACAACAAATTTTACAAAGGTTAGGATGGCTCCAAAAGCAAAAATGAAAAGTGGATTTTCGATAATTAATTTGAAGTTTATTGAAGCGCCAACCCCAAGAAAAAACAGGCCTAACAGCAATCCTTTGAAAGGTGCGATATCGCCTTCTAATTCGTGACGAAACTCAGAGTTTGCCAATACGACTCCCGCCATAAAAGCACCAAGAGCAGGACTTAAACCTACTAATTGCATCGAATAAGAAACACCAACAACCAGTAACAATGCTGAAGCTGTAAACAATTCCTGCAATCGGGTTTTTGCAATGATGTGTAATAGGGGAACAAATAGAAAACGTCCTGCAAAATAAATTGTCGAAATACTTCCTAGTACAATTAACGTTTGTAACCAACTAGAAAAACCATTAATCAGGGATTGTGGTGCATCATTTGCTGCCTCAAGATTTACTGTTGACAGAAGCGGCAGAAAAGCTAAAATTGGGATAACCGCAATATCCTGAAAAAGTAAAACTGCAAATGAGGAACGTCCCACAGAGGTATTTGACAATCCCTTTTCTTTTAAGGTTTGCAATACAATAGCTGTGGAAGATAATGCCAGTGCCAGTGAAATGGCCAACGTGGTTTCCCATTTCCAGTCCATATAGAAAAAACATCCCACAAATAGAAGTAGAGTAGTCCCTATTAATTGTGCAGAACCCATCCCAAGAATGAATTTTCGCATTTTCCAAAACTTGCTGGGCTCCAGTTCTAATCCAATTAGAAAAAGCATCATCACTACACCAAATTCAGCAAAATGCATAATATCTTGGCCTTCCTTACCAATAAAACCAAGTACGTAAGGACCAATTACAATTCCCGCTAGTAAATAGCCTAAAATTGAACTTAGCCCTAATTTTTTAGCAATAGGAACGCAGATTACAGCTGCTGACAAATAAATAATTGCTTGTAATAAAAAATTGGTATCCATCTTATATTTTTATTGTAGCAAACCATTCATTCAAATAATGGTATTGCAAAATTTCATCGTTATCCAAATTATTATTTTCTAAATAATCTAGAAAATAACCGTAAATGATCCCATTTTTTTCATAATCTTCATTAGTCATATTGTGGGTTCCATGCACTACAAATGGGGGCAAGTAAATCATATTACACACTTTTGCAGTTTGGTTAAAGGGTTCTAACAAATCAAGAACAGTATAGCGGTCAATTCCGGTTTCACTATAGTTTTCTTTATTTCCACCGGTTGTAATCACCTGAAAAATAATCTTATCCTGCAATGCATTCCCTTTTTTTCCATACGCCCAATTGTGTTCTAAGACCATATCAATCCATTGTTTCATCAAAGGCGGGCAACTGTACCAATAAAAAGGATGATGCCAAATAATAATGTCATGTTGACTTAACAATACTTGTTCCTTTTTTACATCAATATCAAAATCAGGATATTCCTCATATAAATCATGAAAAGTAATGTTTTCCGATTTTGGAATATTTTTCACCAAAGCTTTATTCGCATGTGATTTTTCGAATAGCGGATGGGAAAATAGGATTAAGATTTTATTTTTCGACATGAAATTTATTTTTGTTTTTTAATTTAGGAGGTTTAATTAGGTTATATCGTTGATTTACAGTAGTCTTAACTGTTTTTAATATGTGTTGAAAGATATAAAATATTGCTCAATTTTTGAAGATATAAAAAGATTCAAAAAGCTTTTTTTGATTTTAATAAGAAAAAAATTAAAATCCCGTCAAAATAAAATCAGCGATTTTATTTTGACGGGATTTGGTCTTGACTATTTTGGTCAGCAGAAATGCGGTAAAAAGGGATTATTTATCAAATCATATTTATAGTTTGTCCTTTTGAGCTTAATTTTTGAAAAAAGTCATTAACAGTTTTTTGATTTTCACCATCCTAAAATATGTTTATATTCCCAAGAAATTACTTGGAGTAATTTGCATTAATTCCGCTTTAATCTCATCCGAAACGTCTAATGTTGCTATAAAGCCGTGAATTGCCTTTTTATCAATCGCTTCATTGGTTCTGGTCAATCCTTTCAATGCTTCGTAAGGATTAGGATATCCTTCACGACGCAAAATTGTTTGAATCGCTTCCGCAACAACAGCCCAGTTTTTCTCTAAATCTTCGTGGAATTTAGGTTCGTTTAATAACAATTTGTTCAGTCCTTTCAAAGTAGCTTCAAAAGCAATTAGCGTGTGTCCCATTGGTACACCTATATTTCTTAAAACAGTACTATCAGTCAAATCACGTTGTAACCTGGACAATGGTAATTTAGCCGATAAATGTTCGAAAATTGCATTAGCAATTCCTAAATTTCCTTCTGAATTTTCAAAATCAATAGGATTAACTTTATGTGGCATCGCCGAAGAACCAATTTCTCCCGCTTTAATTTTTTGTTTAAAATATTCCATTGAAACGTACGTCCAAATATCTCGGTCTAAATCAATGATGATGGTATTTATTCTTTTCAAAGCATCAAAAAATGCAGCAAAATGATCGTAATGTTCAATTTGTGTAGTCGGGAAGGAGTGGTGTAAACCAAGGTTGTCCTCCACAAATTTCGCTCCAAATTTTCTCCAGTCAATTTGAGGATAAGCTACGTGATGCGCGTTATAATTTCCGGTTGCTCCGCCAAATTTAGCTGCAAAAGGAATATTAAACAACAAACGCATTTGCTCTTCTAAACGTTCTACAAAAACACCAATTTCTTTACCTAAACGGGTGGGTGAAGCCGGTTGTCCATGCGTACGGGCAAGCATTGGAATATCACGCCATTCCACACTTAAATCTTTCAATTTTGATGTCAAAGTAATTAAAGAAGGCATGTATACTTTCTCGAAAGCTTCTTTTGTAGAAAGCGGAATCGCCGTATTATTAATATCTTGAGAAGTCAATCCAAAGTGAATGAACTCTTTATATTCAGTTAAACCTAACTTTTCAAAAGCATCTTTGATAAAGTATTCCACCGCTTTTACATCGTGGTTGGTTACTTTTTCTGTTTCTTTGATCCAAAGCGCATCTTCGGTAGAGAAATTTTTATAAATGTTGCGTAAACCTTCAAATAAATCTGGGTTTACGTTTTTTAGTTGTGGCAAAGGCACTTCGCACAAAGCAATGAAATATTCAATTTCAACTAATACGCGGTATTTGATTAAGGCTTCTTCAGAGAAAAATGGAGCCAGCGAAATAGTCTTGTTTCTATATCTTCCGTCGATTGGCGATATAGCATTCAATTCGTTTAAAGTAGTCATTGTTTAATTGTTTGTTCGAAAGGCACAAAAATAGTTATAAGTTATAAGTTATGGGTTATAAGTTTAGATTTTTATTGCAATTGTAATTGATTTTTTGCCATTGAAATTGTTGTTATCATTGCATTTGATTGAGTAATTTTTCTTTCATAAAAGCAACTCCTTCTGTGGCACGCATAGGAATTACTTCCAACGGATTTCGAAGGTTCGGGATTTTTATAGGTTTTGGATCAATGTAAAAGATGGGCGTTTCTCTGCTTGTGAAATCGATTAGTCCCGCAGCAGGATATACTTGCAACGACGTCCCAATTACCGCAAAATAATCAGCACTTTGAGTAAGTGTTAATGCCTCTTCAAGCGCTGGAACTTCCTCTCCAAACCAAACTATATGCGGTCTCAATTGATTTTTATTTTCATCGAAATCGCCAAAATTCAAATCGTTGTGCCAATCTAAAATGTATTCTGGGTTTTTGGTACTTCTTACTTTCAATAATTCGCCGTGTAAATGCAGCACATTAGTGCTTCCGGCGCGTTAGTGTAAATCATCTACATTTTGTGTGATAATGAAAACATCGAATTCATTTTCTAATTCAGCCAAAATTATATGCCCCAAATTAGGTTGTACTTCTTTGAGTTGTTTTCGTCTTTGATTGTAAAAATCAAGAACCAAAGCAGGGTTTTTATGCCAGCCTTCTGGAGTTGCTACATCATTGACATTATGGCCTTCCCAAAGCCCATCACTATCGCGAAAGGTTTTGATGCCACTTTCGGCACTAATTCCTGCTCCTGTCAAAACCACTAATTTCTTTTTCATTTTATATCAATTTGGGCGTGACCACAAGGGTCGGGCTTTCAGCTTTATCTTTTTGGCTAAAAAGCCCAAAAAGGATACCGCCTCTATCCCTCACGCGAATTCCGTAAACATTCCTAATTCTGCTTTTATTAAACAATCCTAAAAGCAGCAATCAGAATCTACTTTTGAAGGTATAAAGCTAGTCTTTTTTACTATTTTTGCAAAAATAAATATTCTAATGGTTGACATCGATTACCTCGCTTTTCTTGAAAATATCCTGACTGATAATCGCAAAGAAAAATTCTTGAAAGTATTGGAAAACAGAACCAAGCATTTTACGATTGCTGTTGAAGATATTTTTCAAATGCACAATACGAGCGCAGTAATGCGAAGTTGCGAGATTTTTGGAATTCAGGAATTGAACGTTATCGAGCAGCGTTACGGAAAAAGTATCGATAAGGAAATTGCTATGGGTGCCCAAAAATGGGTTGACATTAATACGTTCGACAGCATTACAAATTGTGTGGATACGTTAAAAAGTAAAGGTTACCAAATCATTGCAACCACGCCTCACGAGAATGATTGTTTGATGGAAGATTTTGATATTTCGAAACCCAGCGCTTTATTTTTTGGAACTGAAAGAGATGGACTGTCCGAAGAAATATTGCAACGTGCCGATGGTTTTCTTAAAATTCCGATGGTAGGTTTTACTGAGAGTTTAAATATCTCGGTTTCGGCGGCAATCATCATTCAAAACCTGACGAATCGATTGCGCAACTCCGAAATTAATTGGCATTTATCTGAAAACGAAATTTTAGAAAAGCGTTTGGCTTGGGCCAAAAATTCCATAAAAGACATTAAAAGAATTGAAGCACGGTATTTTGAGGAAACCCCAAGATTGTTAAACGAACGCTAAAACTAAATTTTTATCGTTTGCTGAGTCATCTCCAGAAACAAAGCAATTACAATTACTATTTTCTTTTGATTAATTGCATATTGTTGTAGATACGGATAAGTTTGTCAGTTCACTTCACTCGTGTTCAAATCCGAAAAATCGTGTTTAGTTATTAAAGTATTGATTTACATTGAAGTTCAAAATCCTGCATGGTTTCCAAAACCTCGTTGGTATCTTTTTTTAGATTTACATACCTACAAGTTCAAAAAATGAGCATTAAAACTTTGTTTCACTCTCTAATAATATGTCTTTTATATTATTTGGGTTCATTTTATAGCGATATACTCCGTTGTTCCCAATGGCAAATAAGGTATTCTCCCGTACAATTAAATCAAAACAATTTTTGTCAATGGCATGCACCAAAACAGGTTCAGCAGGATTTTGAATGTTAAATATTTTGATAACATCATCACAAACCAGTAAATAATCAGCGGTGTAAAAACTGATGCCTTTAGGTTGAGAGAGTGTTCTGCTATGAATTAATTTTGGTTTCGTAAGATCTTTTGTGTCATAGACTTGCAAGACGTTAGTGTTGTTGCCGCAGGTTGTGTTTGAGTTTAATGTTACGTAGGAGTGCGTACTATTAGCGATGACTGGATCACAAGCAGTGAAATGTTGTACGCTTGACAATTTAGTTGGGTTTTCAGGATTTGTAATAGAATAGATAAACATTCCATTTCGAGATCCAATAAACAAATTATCTCCGTAAGAAAATAGTGTTTCAATGTTAAAACCGATCGGAATTTCATTGACTTTTACGGGCTTTTCGGTATCGATTAACGAGAATACATTCAATTTCATTTGGTCTACGCCGTATAAATAATTGCCTTTTATAGCAAAAACAGCAAGTGAACCGCCTTGCCCTATGTCGCTGTTTTGCGCGCTATCACTATCAGAGCAGCCGATTATAAATAGTAGTAATACAAAGGATATAATTTTTTTCATGTGTTACTTGATTAAAGTCCAATCGATTATTATTTCATTTTCTTTAGTGTAGGCATTTGAGCCGTTTGGAGCTTGCTTTTGCGGAAACACATATCTATTTCTGTTGGTAACAGTAAATTTTTTAGTGGCAGGATTGAAAGTGGCAGTGACCAGATCTACTGCTTGATTGATATACAAGGTATTGCCTTTGATGGCTAGGTCTGTAGCACCGGGAGCTTTTATAAAATGCAATCGTACAGGTTTATTGGGATCGGTGTAATCATAAACGTGAAAACCTTTATTCACATCATTGATAAACATTAAATCGTCCTTGATATAAATTTTTCCAGCTTTGATAATGGGTTGCGAATTTTGAAAGGCTATGGAGCTTTCCAAAGCGGCACGGGCTATAATCACAGGTTTGTATTCTTGTTGTGGAAATTCACCATTATCTGTAGTTGGCCAACAAGAAACAAGTAGAAATGAAACCAGCAGGAGAAGTACTATTTTTTTCATTTGAAAATCTTTTTATAAAGATAGTAAAAAGAGTATTTGGTTGCGCTATGACACTGTTATTGTTTGTGTTGCGCTTACAATAAAATTTTAGCCGTTAGCAACCGTAATTTATTTTATCTTATAATTTATAGAGAACTCCGCATTTTAAATTCCACTATTTTGTTTAATTATTTTTAGTAGTTTTTCCAAATCATTACTTTCAATGTTATGGATTTCGAATATTTTTTCACGTCCGCATTTCTGAATTATTTTAAAATTATAATTGTCTACTTCTAATTTTTTAACATTGTCAAATTTTATAGACTTGCTGATTATTCTATTTATTTTAATATTCATTCCCAGTTTATTCCATTCAACATAATTTTTATACCAAAACATTTTACTAAAATATAGTGCTTGGGTAAAAAAGCCAATTGAAGCCAAAATTTTATTCGTTCTTTTATATTCAAAGTCAATAATTTCAAAACTACCAACAAGAATAAGAACCAATGAGATTATCATTAAAAGTGATGTCCAGTTTTTAAATGTTAAGTGATTGAAGTGTATTTTTTTCATTTTTTTCGGTTGTTGTTGTTAACGCTCCACTATTATAGTGGATTAATGAAAGTCAGCTATTTTGTAACGTTTTAACATATTATCAGGTCCTGAAAATTGCGCAAAGTCAGAGACATTTGCGCAGCATTTAGGAAAAACTTATGTGTTTTTTATTATAGATTATGAATCGGGATTTTCTGCCTAAAATTACGTCTAAAAAATGTAGATTGGTGTTAAGATTTGGGCTGAGCCATTTGTTTTAATGATTCTGGGTTTGCAACCATAGCATAAATAAATCCAATGAGAATAGCAAAAATTAATAATAATACCAGACTTATTAATAACAGTAAAATAACCAATGCTACTCGACTTAGTATAGATTTAAGTGATTTTTCTGGATACAAGTTGCGGCACATCCAAATTAAAATTACAGGTACAAACAATAAAGTTACACTGGAAGATTTTAAAATAAAGGAACCGTCATTTTTAAAAAAATACAATATTGGATAAATGACTATTATATTTGCTAAAGTATAAAAGCACATTAAATAGGTATTAATTAGAATATGTTCATAATAATTGTGTCCCCATTTTAGGAATGCTATCTTGGTAAAAAAAGCATAAAAAGGTACTGTTAAAAGCATAAAAAAAGCAGAGTAACTAGATAGAATTGACATATAGCTACTCATAAATGATTTGCTTAAATTTTCATCAGCATACGCATTTGCTGCAATTTCATTGAATCCCATTACTTTGAAGGTAATAAATGCTGAAATACCGCTTAAAACAAACAAAAGTAAAATAGGTTTGTAGTGGTTTACACGATTACCGTCAATAAATTTTTTAGCAGTTTTTCCAGGATTAAGAATTATCTTTTTTACGGAATAAAGAAATCCTTTATTTGTGTGTAAAAAAGTATATTGAATCTCGTCCCAAATATATTTTTTGTCAATACGTTTGTATTTTTTTTGACCACAGTTTTCACAAAAGTGAGCGCTAATAATTTGGTTACAGTTTGAGCAGGACATTTCCATATCTTTAAATTAAATATTTCTGCCTTTAGTTTCATTATTTATGGAATTATATACCACAAAAGTTGGAAGTAAAGCAATAGATATTACTAAGCAAGGGACGAATAAAAGAGTATTAAATGGTGTTGTAGCACAAATACTCAACATTGTTACTAAGGCGATAATAAATAGAATGCCAAAACTAATAATTACTTCTTTTATTGCATTTTTTCTTTTTATCAAATCAGAATTATTCATTTGTAATAAAGTGTTTTTTTTATGGTTTAAGTTAATTATTTTCACAAAAAATAGTAGGATAAAATTTATACATTTTATTAGTCGTTTTTAAAAATCAGTGCTAATATATAAATTTATATGAATAAGTTTATAAAACTAGTGTTTTTGACTTTTATTGTATGTTAAATTTCTATAGATATTGTAGTTTTTTTGGTAAAATGGCAAAAGTCTATCTTCTAAATTAAAATGGCTTAAATGTTAATATTAGAATTTCGATTCCCTTAGTATTTTAAGTCTATTCATTGTAAATAAGCTGTAAGACTGTGTTGTTTGATGAACAAAGAATCCTATTTTATAAACTAGCGGCATAGAGTAAAAACATTGGTTTGTTGCTGCTAAACAAAAGTGCTTGGAAGAGCGGACAGTTTAAAATATAGACAACGAATACTTGGATATAAAAAAACCATTTCAAAGTAAGCATACAATGAAATGGTCTATTTTTAAGTCTGGATTTTTTGATTATGTAAGAGTATTGCTATCTGATTTTGATTAAATATCTTTTTCAAAATACAAATGAATATAAATTGCGGCACCAAAATTTGTTGATGTTGATGTAGTGAACCTATATCCTTTTGCGGCATATTCATCTAATTTTTCCTGAATTTCTTTTTTTGAGTCATTTGCAATGTGCTTTGAATCTAAAGTCAATTTAGAGTAATAAATTAAACTTTCTACTTTGTATTCTTTCATAATAGTTTTTTAATAATTAAATAGTGTTTTAACATTCCGTGTAAATATAACTGGTTTTGATTACAAAAAAAGTTATTTTTTCTTATTTTTCATGAATAAATCAAACAAGATATACAATCCGACAGTGCGGATTTGCAATCCGTGCCCGTTACGATAATCAATTATATTATATTTTATAATTCCTGTTTGAAATTTTCAAATTGCAGATTTTATTTGTCGCTGTACAATGAGTAAAAAAATTACTAATCTGCTATCGTTGCTTAAAAATAATAACTGAGCACTTCTTGACCATTGCAAGGAACGAAGCAATCACATTTAGTATTTTCTTTTGATTAAGTGCTTATTATTGTGGGCACGGATTGCGAACCCTCGTTATCGGATACTACCGAATTGAAGATCGATACTTTGCTGAAAACGCAAAATAGTTCTTCTAAATAATGTTACGCTTATTTTCTTTATTTTAAAAAATATCATGTAACTTGTACTGTTTCCGCAAAACAAGATACTTTGTCGTACACTTTATTTAACGCATGATTTAAAAAGAAAAATAATGAATGAATATAAAAATAGCAATCAAAATTTAATAAATACCACATTGCCAGTTGGAGGGGAAGGAGTTGGTGCGCCTAGTTTAATTGTAAAAGAGGAGAAAAACAATAGTGAGGAATATAGCGTTGGTTATTTTAAGAGACCTAACGTTTTGTTTTTTGATGTAAATGAAACTTTGCTCGATCTTAATATGATGAAAAAAAGTATTGGCGCAGCGCTTGGTGATCATCCTGAATTGATGTCGTTATGGTTCACTACAATGCTTCAGTATTCATTGGTTACCACAGTTGCAAACCAATATCATGATTTTGGAACAATTGGAGCCGCTGCACTTCAGATGGTTGCCCACAAAAATGGAATTGCTATAACTGATCAACAAGCTAAAGATGCTGTTGCCCAAATTTTATCATTGCCTGCACATCCAGAAGTGAAAGAAGCACTCTTGCTGTTAAAAAAAGAAGGTTTTAAATTGGTTGCCTTCACTAACTCATCCAATAAAGCGGTAGAAACGCAACTTAAATATGCGGGAATTCATGATCTATTTGATGATGTGTTAAGTATTGAAGATGTAGGTAAATTCAAGCCACATGTTGATACTTATAATTGGGCTGCCAAAAAAATGGGATTAAAACCGAATGAATGTATGTTGATAGCGGCACATGGTTGGGATGTTGCCGGTGCAAATTGGGCAGGTTGGCAAACGGCTTTTGTCAGCCGTCCGGGACAGCAATTGTTTCCGCTTGCAAATTTACCTGAAATTAATGAAGAGAATATTTTATTAGTTGCTCAGAAGCTAATTTCAATACCGTTTCAGCAGTTCTAATCATTGAAAAATTAACGTACCGATTTTGGAATTCAACTATTGAGTGGCATTTATCCGAAGATGAAATTTTAGTAAAAAGATTAGCTTGGGCCAAAAATTCCATAAAAGTTAATAAAAGAATGGAAGAACGGTATTTTGAAGAGAATTCAAGGTGTTGTAAACGGACGCTTAAATTAGATTTTAGAGGTTTGCTGAGTTATTGCGAGGAACGAAGCAAACATATCTTTCATTTTCTATTGATTAACGCTTGTCGTTGTGGGCACGGATTGCAAATCCGCGATATCGGGGACATTAGCTTTGAGCTGTATTGTATTTATGGAGCCAATTGCCAACTCCGTTTTAGTATCTTTTGGCAGATGGTTTTTTATATTTTATTATTTTCGTCTTGCTTTATTGCTAATTCTTTTTGTTCTTTCGCAATTTTTTCGACCCAATCTTTTTTATTTGAATCGCTGATTGCTAAATCATAATGTTTAATTGCTTCATCAAAATTTCCAATTCTTCTTTCCATTTCAGCAATTAAATAATTAATGTTTGCAATTACTGATTTGTCTTCATATTCATTTTTATCTAAAGCTGAAATCAAATTATCTTTAGCTTTTGATTGGAATTCTTTTCTAAATTCAACTTGTTTATTATTATTGCGTAATAAATACGAACCTGTGACATAACAAAAGGCAATTTCTTTATTTGATTTTTTTTGTAATTCCTTGATTTCGCCTGCAATCAAACATTGTTTCGCATCGTCAATTTTCGTGTCATCAAATTTTGTTAGATATTCTTTAATTTTAATTTTTTCTTCTCCATTCAGTTCTGTTTTGAAGTCATCAATATAACCGGAAAAATGACATTTTGGACAAGTGTTTATTAGTCCTTCGTAATGTTCTCCAATTGCACCTTGCTGTTGAAAATCTTTAAAAGAACCAAAAGTTGTCATACTCATCGTTACACAAAATGTTACGTTTTGTCCATCTATTGGGCATTTTAC
Source organism: Flavobacterium sp. DSP2-3-1 (assembly GCF_049896865.1). Taxonomy (NCBI): domain Bacteria; kingdom Pseudomonadati; phylum Bacteroidota; class Flavobacteriia; order Flavobacteriales; family Flavobacteriaceae; genus Flavobacterium; species Flavobacterium sp. DSP2-3-1. The sequence goes on from NZ_JAFCVD010000010.1 coordinate 27,947, forward strand.
AGTTTCATTTTCACAAGTATGCGCATTTGCAAAATTTTGCCCCATTAAAAGGATTATTGTAATTAAAATTATTTTTTTCATAGTTATTTCTAATTATTTAACTTCTTTATTTTTTAAGATATTTGCTAACGTTCCGATACTAAAACAGGTTTATGAAAGTCAGCCACTTTATAATACTTTCAAGTTATAAAAATTGCGCAAAGTCAGAGACATTTGCGCACCATTTACGAAAAAATTATTTATTTTTAGGACTGTTATTGCACCTTTACTTTAAGTGAATCATAGCTATTCGAATTTGAACCAATCAATCCATAAACGGTTTCGCCTTGTTTGATTGTTTTTCCATTAAGATCAAATTGTATTAATTCATTTTTAAAATTCTTATTTGCTGAACTTGCAGCAATCATATTACCAGCAGCTAATCCTGGGCCTGCTATCAATCCAATTGGAAATGTGTTTGCAGGTTTAGTTTCAGTATAAAATCCATTTGATGTGGTTGTAGTTCCTGATTGTAATTGAACTGGAGCTAAAAGTAAGTACCATAAATAGGAAGCTGGACTTTGTTTGATAGTTTTAAATAATTTTTCAGTTTCAATTAAACTAACTTCATTACCGTTTTCATAAGAAAGTTTAAAATCTCTTCCCAAAACTATTTCTTTTTCGGTATTATTTGTAATCTTAACTGCAATTAGCTTAATGTTATTTTTAGTTTCTTTCTTTTTATATTTTTTTCCTAACAAATCATATTTGTATTCTAGTAAAATATTGTTTTCAATACTTTTTGAAGCGTAATTTATTGTTTCAGGATTTATTTTTTTATACCCAGAAGCGCAACTATTCAAAAGCATTGCAAAAACTAAAAGCGAACTAATTTTAATCATTTTTTTCATTTTGTAATTTATTTTAAGGTTTAATATTTATTCTTGTTTTTTACGGTTTTGGTTAACGGTTTATAACTTGTCAAAGAAGCGGGGAAGTATCTTTTTTAAAAATAATTCTATACTAGTTAGCCGCTTTGCAAACGCTATGATTTGTTTTTATAATTTAAGTTGGCACTCGTTGCAAACGAGCGCCAGTGGGATGTGTTGGCAGACGTTTTTTTATTTAGTTTAGACTATTAAACCAAGTTTTAAATTCATCAAGAGCATTTCGTTCTATTAATCTTTCAATAGTCATTTTCTCTACAGCTTGAGTGTTTAATAACTTTTTTACTTTTGATTCTCTTTTCTTTTTTTGTATTTCATCTAAATTATCCCAAAGTTTTTCCGGCGTTGTTTCGTACAATCTTCTTGCAACAATATTTGGAACATCCATTAGATCTGTAATTTGTGGTAATTCGACTATTGTTCCATTAACTGCATAAGCTTCTTCAATTGCCTCTTTTGTTAAATAGCTTTCAAGTTCAAGTTTAGTTGTATTAAATGCAGTTTTATTAGGTTCTAAATTTATTTTATCAACATATAGTTTATAGTTAGGAATGTCATTGTCATAAATATGTACTTCAGATTTGTTTAGACCATCTAAATACTTATTATCTATATAAAACTTTAAGCAAGAACCACCTGAAATTATTATTCCAATATCGTTTCGTAATTCTAGATCTTTAAATTGATTATCGTGAGTATTTAGTATTTTACTGTATCTAATTAAAGCATTAATATCGTGATTCCCTTCGACGAATAAAAGCTTATTTATTTTATCGCTTGGATTAGGCAATACACCCAAAGCTTCAATGATTTTATCTATTGTATTTTCGTTTACTTGTTCTGTATCGAAATCAATTCCGTATTCAATTATATTATCATTGTTTTCATTTTTGGAGATATAAATAAGTGATTCCATTGGAATCTCTTTCACTAAATTAGAACTATGAGTTGTAAAAAGAACTTGCACATTATTTCTTTCACTTAATTCACAAAGTGATTTTATTAATATTTTTTGATGGTTTGGATGCTGAGCAGTTTCGGGTTCTTCTATACCATAAATAATTGATGGAGAATTTTTTTCTATTTTCTTCTTTTCAGCTTGTGCTTGAAAAAAACTCAATAAAACCAATCTTTTTACACCGCTACCTCTTTTATTTAATGGAATGTTTTGTTCGTTTAGTAAAGTTAAATCAAAAATTTTATCCCAACTTGGTAATTTATTAAAATCCGATTTCATTGTCTCTGCTAAACTAGCATCAATCTCTTTTAATTTTTCAATTGTTCTATCGGCTACTTCGGTAGATTTTTCCTTTATTTGGATTTCAATTTGCTGTAATAGAGCTTTTATTTCAGGAATAGCTAAAGTTTCTTTTATTGCCTGTTTCATTGGATCCTGGACATCTTTATCTTTATCGTCAATAGATTTATCAACTTTGAATAATGAGTATATTGGTAAATATCCATTTAATTTAGGCCACAAAGTTTTTAAATTGTTTTCCGTGTCTAAACTACCATCAACTTTAATTTCCATCAATATTTTTTCACTATCAATAACTTCCCTTATGGCTTTTCTTAATAATGGATTTTTGGTTTTATTAATTCCTTCTAAATTGGCTTCTACTTCAATTGCTAGAGCTTTTAGAGGTGAGTTTTTCAGACACAAAATGTTTTTTAATCTATCGTCAGAATGATGATTTGCAACAATAGAAGTTGATTTTGAAGTAGTATTTCCAATTTTAAAACACTTTTTAATTTCTAACTTATTATTTTCATTTAGCAATGATTCTTCTTCTAGCGAAGTTTCTACGGTTGCATCTAAAATTAAAGTTTCTGGTAAATCATCAAAAATACAGGTTATTTCTATTATGTCTGAATCTGAATTAACCGACAAATCATTTTTATCAATTTCATCATTAAAAAAACAACTCAATGATTCTAATATTGTTGATTTTCCAATATCATTTTTTCCAATAATACAAGCCAAATCATTCATTTTGAATGAAGTTTCTGTTTGGTAATTTCTAAAATTCTTTAATTTTATTTCTGATAACTTCATTTATTTGATTTTTGGGTCAAAATGTCTGCTAATTAGTATATGGGTATGACGCTACAAGACCTATCACCCCAAAATAGTATAGATAGGTCTGATAAACTTCAGACTTTATTTATTTTCAAATATATAAATAAATCGCTGAAAATACTTATAAAACAAAACAGTAATTAATTTACCTTCAAATATATATTCTTTGCTCACAGGATTAGTATGGGAAACCGTAAACGGAGTTATGTACCGCAAAATCCCTAGCCCCGACAGCAGTGGAAAGCCTATGCTGGTTGAAAACTGCTTTTTTCTGGTGGTGGTAGAGCGACCAAAGGAAGCTCCTGACAACGGCTAGAAAAAGGGTTTGAAACCAAATAGCTTGCAGCGTAAGGCTGGAATTGCTCCTGAAATAAATTCAGGATAAAAATTCAGGATAAAAAAAAATTCCCCAACTACTTTCGTAATTGGGGAATTTAATTTAAGGTATCGAAACGATTATTAGTTTACAATAACCCATTGTCCAGAAGCGATTAAGCTCTCGGCTTTTTTATATTTCATTTCCTGCGTTTGTCCGTTAGCCACGTTTTGAATCGTTACGTTGTCATTGCGATTGATTTTTGGCATATCTCTCACGATAGTTTCGGTAACTTGTCGTTGTTGCGTTTGACCAGCTTCACGATTTGAAGCTTCACTACTGATGATTTCATCTTTCGAAGTAGTGTAATCTTCTACCGGAGCAACTTCTTTCGCTTCTTGAATTTGTTGGTTTTCCTGAGCCGGTAAATCTCCTTTGAACAAGAATGAAATTACCTCTTTGTTGACATTGTCAATCATGGCTCTGAACAAATTGAAGGCTTCCAGTTTGTAAATTAGCAACGGATCTTTTTGTTCGTGAACTGCAAGTTGAACCGATTGTTTTAATTCGTCCATTTTACGCAAGTGTTTTTTCCAAGCTTCATCTACAATTGCCAGAGTGATGTTTTTCTCGAAATCAGCCACTAGTTGCGCACCTTTTGTGTCATAAGCTATTTTCAAATCAGTAACCACATTCAACGATTTTATTCCATCCGTAAACGGAACAACGATGCGCTCAAATTGGTTGTTTTTATCTTCGTAAACGCTTTTTATGATTGGGAAAGCTTCTCTGGCACTTCTTTCCGTTTTCTCTGTATAATATTCTAATGTTGCTTTATACACTTTTCCTGTTAACTCCATTTCGCTCAACTTAGTGAACTCACTTTCGGTAACCGGTGACGTGATTGAGAAATAACGAATCAATTCAAATTCAAAGTTTTTGAAATTATTAGTTGCTTTATTATCATCAATGATTAGTTCGCAGGTATCATAAAGCATGTTGGCAATATCCAATTTCAATCGCTCTCCAAACAAAGCATGACGACGACGTTTGTAAACTACCTCACGTTGTGCATTCATAACATCATCGTATTCCAATAAACGTTTACGAACGCCAAAGTTGTTTTCTTCTACTTTTTTCTGAGCCCGTTCAATCGATTTTGTCATCATCGAATGTTGAATCACTTCACCTTCCTGTAATCCCATTCGGTCCATTACTTTAGCGACTCTTTCAGAACCAAACAAACGCATTAGGTTATCTTCAAGAGAAACATAAAACTGAGAACTTCCAGGATCACCTTGACGTCCTGCACGACCACGCAACTGACGGTCAACACGACGTGAATCATGACGCTCTGTTCCTACAATTGCTAATCCCCCAGCGGCTTTTACTTCGGCAGATAATTTAATATCGGTACCACGTCCCGCCATGTTTGTTGCAATAGTTACCACTCCTGGTTTTCCGGCTTCTTCAACAATTTGCGCTTCTTGTTTGTGCATTTTTGCATTCAATACGTTGTGTGCAACACCACGCATTTTCAACATTCGGCTTAATAATTCTGAAATCTCTACAGAAGTCGTACCAATTAAAACCGGTCTTCCTGCTTTAGATAATTCGGTTACGTCTTCAATAACGGCATTAAATTTTTCACGAGTCGTTTTATAAATAAAATCCTCTTTATCTTTTCTTGCCATTCCTCTGTTCGTAGGAATTTCTACAACGTCTAATTTATATATTTGCCACAACTCACCCGCTTCAGTTACTGCAGTTCCAGTCATTCCTCCCAGTTTGTTGTACATTCTGAAGTAATTCTGTAACGTAACGGTTGCAAATGTTTGAGTAGCTGCTTCGATTTTTACATTTTCTTTGGCTTCAATCGCTTGGTGCAATCCGTCAGAATAACGACGACCATCCATGATACGACCGGTTTGCTCATCAACAATCATGATTTTATTATCCATGATTACATATTCTACATCTTTTTCGAATAAAGCGTAGGCTTTCAAAAGTTGTGTCAAAGTGTGAATACGTTCGCTTTTTACACCGAAATCCTGAAACAATTTTTCTTTTTCTTCAGCTTCCGTGTCTTTATCTAATTTTTTCTTTTCGATAGCGGCAATTTCAGTTCCAATGTCCGGAAGTACAAAAAAGTCAGCATCAGTATCTCCAGAAAGGTATTGAATTCCGTTATCTGTCAATTCAACTTGATTGTTTTTTTCTTCTATAACAAAATACAATGCCTCATCAATCTTGTGCATTTCTCTTTTGTTATCCTGCATGTATTGATTTTCAGTTTTTTGAAGCAATTGTTTAATTCCTTCTTCACTCAAAAACTTGATTAATGCTTTATTTTTTGGCAACGCTCTGTAAGCTCTAAGTAATTGAACTCCACCTTCTTTAGTTTTCGCCTCCTTGATTAACTTTTTTGCTTCAGATAAAAAACCGTTTGCCAACTGTCTCTGTATGCTTACTAAGTTTTCAATTTTCGGTTTCATTTCCATGAATTCGTGACGATCTCCTTGCGGAACCGGACCTGAAATAATTAATGGAGTTCTGGCATCATCAATTAAAACTGAATCGACCTCATCGACAATCGCGAAATTGTGTTTTCGTTGCACTAAATCCTCTGGCGAATGTGCCATGTTATCTCTTAAATAGTCAAAACCAAATTCATTATTGGTTCCGTATGTGATATCAGCGTCGTAAGCTTTTTTTCTTCCTTCTGAACTTGGTTGGTAATTGTCAATACACTCTACAGACATACCATGGAATTCGAATAATGGCGCTTTCCAGGTACTATCTCTTTTTGCCAAATAATCATTTACGGTTACTAAATGCACACCGTTTCCAGTCAATGCATTCAAGTAAAGCGGTAAAGTTGCCACTAATGTTTTTCCTTCACCTGTTTGCATTTCAGCAACTTTTCCCTCATGCAAAACCATTCCGCCAATCAATTGAACATCATAGTGAATCATGTCCCAAGTAATTTCTTTCCCTGCAGCACTCCATGAATTTGCCCAAATAGAAGTATCACCATCTAAGGTAATGTAACTTTTTGTTGCTGAAAGTTCACGGTCTTTTGGAGTTGCCGTTACCACTATTTGCGTGTTGTCTTTAAAACGTCTTGCTGTTTCTTTTACCACTGCAAAAGCTTCCGGAAGAATTTCCATCAATGTTTTTTCCGAAATATCGTAGGCTTCTTTTTCAAGTGCGTCAATAGCTACGTAGATATCTTCTCTTTTATCAATATCTACAATGTTTTCAACTTCTTGTTTCAGAGCTTCAATTTTCGTGTCTTTTTCCGAACGAGCTTGTTTTATTTTGTCTTTAAAAAAGATCGTTCTCTCTCTAAGTTCATCATGTGATAATGTTTTTAGAGGTTCTTCGAAAGTTTTTATTTTGTTGAGATAAGGTTGTAAGGCTTTGACATCTTTTTGAGATTTATCCCCAACAAAGACTTTAATAATACTATTTATAAAACTCATGATATGTTTTTATTTCTAATTGTGTAATTCTGTAAATTTAAACCAAAAAAAAGCCTCTTTTGAGACTTTTTTATTGGTTTACCTTTTAATATTCATCCTCATTCCAAAGATAATCTTCGTCCGTCGGATAATCTGGCCATATTTCTTCCATTGATTCATATATTTCGCCTTCATCCTCGATAGATTGAAGGTTTTCTACTACCTCTAATGGAGCCCCTGCTCTAATAGCGTAGTCAATAAGTTCGTCTTTGTTAGCAGGCCACGGTGCATCACTAAGATAGGATGCTAATTCTAATGTCCAATACATCTGTTGTCGATTTAGTTTTGTGCAAAAATAAATTTTTTACTGAAAAATACAAGTAAAAAATGATTTATTTTTAGTTAAAGTTAAGAACGTTTTAATTAGTATTCAGTGTTTGGTCCCGACGCTTCAGAATTATTGTTCAGCTTTAAACTGCAAACTTACAACTTTAAACTCCCAACTACTTCCTCGGAATCCATTGAACTTCGGCAGCTTTCAAGTCATGAGACAACTTTCGTGCCAACACAAAAAGGTAGTCAGAAAGTCGGTTCAAGTACTTGATTGCGATTTCAGCAACGGGTTCATTGTGGCTTAAATGGACCGCTAAACGCTCTGCTCTTCGACAAACACAGCGTGCAATATGACAATATGACACGGTAGTGTGTCCGCCAGGAAGTACAAAATGAGTCATTGGAGGTAATGCTTCTTCCATAGTGTCAATTTCATTTTCCAATAATTCAATATCAGATTCGATAATTCCCAGGTTTTTCAAACGAAGTTCTCCATTTTTCATTACTACTTTTTCCGCAGGCGTTGCTAAAATAGCACCAACAGTAAACAAACGATCCTGAATTTCAATAAGAATTTCTTTGTAATGCGCATTCATTTCTTGATCGCGAATCAAACCAATATGAGAATTTAATTCGTCAACGGTTCCGTAACTTTCTATTCGGGCATGGTCTTTTGGAACTCTGGTTCCTCCAAAGAGTGCTGTTGTTCCTTTATCTCCAGTTTTTGTATATACTTTCATCCATCGAAGGTTTATTTGATTTTAAAAAAAAACAAATTTAGGCTATTAATTTTATTATTGCCGCAACAAATCGTTCCAGTGAATTTTCACTTAGATCAAAATATAAATCGGGTTCTATACATTCAATTTCCATTAAATAGAGTTCGTTTTCAATAAGGATTCCGTCAACTCTTGCATACAGTAGATCCTTTGGTAACGAATCAACAATTTTTTGTGCTTTTTCAATTACTTCCTTATTAGGTTGAACCAAAGTATATTTTCCTCCAAAGAGGGATTGTACTCTAAAATCGCCTTCAACGGGTTTTTTATTTACCGCGTGAGAGAATTTTTTATTGAAAAAGATAAAAGAAGTTTCACCCAATGTTTGAATTTCCGGCATGAATTCCTGCAAAAGCAATTCTTTGTCAGCCGCAATAGTTTTGTATTTCTCGCTAATGGCTTGAATTTCGGAAATTTCGAAAACTTCGGTAAGATAAGATCCTGCCGAAAATGCCGGTTTTATTACGGCTTTTTTCCAGTGTGGAGGAATCAGTTCAACAAGATTGAGATGTTCTGTCTTGTCAATGAAAACGGTAGGCAAAATGGTGATTCCTTGCTGTTCCATTTCACGCAAATAGAACTTATGAATGTTTTGCGTGATTATTTTAATTGGGTTCAGCGTTTTTATTTCCAGTTGCGCTATTTGGTCAAGCCAAATTTTAAACTCGGTTTCTTTTTCGAAATAGTCCCAAGTATTGCGAAAAATTAAATAATCAAAATCATTCCAATTGATGGTTTTGTCATCCCAAATAGCGGCGGTGGCTTCTATATTATGTTTGGCTAAAGCCGGAATTATTTTTCGATCTTCGGGATTTAAATCTGGAAGTTTTTCGCAGGTTAGTATAGCGATTTTCATTTTTGAGTAGGTGTTATTTGGAAAATTAAATGGTATCGTGTTTGGGATTTCCTAGCCCGGATAAAAGCGGCATCCTCTTTCTTGACATTCAGACGAAGGAAGAATGGCAAGAAAGAGATAGAGCGGATAGCCGGAAAAAGCTCCCGAAAAAAAACTATTTGGTTGTATCGCTTTCAATAAGTCCGTCACGCAAACGAATGACTCTGTGAGCATATTCAGCAATTTCCTCCTCGTGTGTTACCAGAATCACGGTGTTGCCATTGGCGTGGATGTCTCCAAAAAGTTTCATGATTTCGAGCGATGTTTTGCTGTCCAGATTTCCGGTTGGTTCATCGGCAAGGATGATAGAGGGTTTGTTGACCAAAGCGCGGGCAATGGCTACACGCTGGCGTTGTCCTCCTGACAGTTGATTGGGCTGGTGGTCCATTCTGTCGGCAAGATTTACCTGTTCAAGAACTTCAGTGGCGCGTTTGTTTCTTTCTGATTTAGAATAACCGGCGTAAATCATCGGTAAAGCCACGTTGTCTAAGGCGGTTGTTCGGGGTAAAAGGTTGAAAGTCTGGAAAACGAATCCGATTTCTTTGTTTCGAATTTCAGCTAACTCATCATCTTTCATCTGGCTGACGTCCTTTCCGTTCAGAATATAAGTCCCGGAAGTTGGCGTGTCTAAACAGCCTAATAAATTCATTAAAGTTGATTTTCCAGATCCTGAAGGTCCCATTAATGCAACATATTCGCCTTTATTTATTTCTAAATCAATGCCTTTTAGAACATAAACGATTTCATTTCCAAGTACAAAATCTCGTTTGATATTGGTTATTTTGATTAGCGGGTTTGCCATTAGAATATATGATTTTTGACCTCCTACTGCGCGTAGGCTGCTATTAAATTAGATTTTAAAAGTACAAAAACTTTTGAATTATTAATAAGTAGTTGTTTTTTAAAATTTGTTACACATACTAACTGCTGAAATTTCAGACTTTACTTTTATTTTTTTTGACCTGCTGCCGTGGTAGTGGTCTTTTTAAGTTCACGTTTACATAAAATTTGGGTTTGATATTTTATATAATTTTAATCTAAATTTATAGAATTCACACTTTTATAATTTTTATTTCACAATTAATTAAATAACTTACATAATTATTGGGTATCTGTTGAATATAACACAACGTTACTTACATTTGTTTAATAATAATTAATCAAACCGATATTATGAAAAATACGAAATTAGTTTTAGGATTAGCGGTAATCGCTATTGGATTTACATCTTGCAAAGATGAAAAAACTGAACAAGCAGAGAAAAAAGTGGACACGTATGTAATGTATGTAGATTCATTAGGTAATGTTACTGCTGAAGACGCTAAAAGCAATTGGGAAGGAATAGAAGCTGCTTACTTAATAAGAAGCGGAGAAGCTGAAGCAGCTATCGCAAACATGAAAGATAATGTGGAGGCGCAAGCACGTCTTGACGCAAGTAGAGCCAAATATGAAGCTTTGAGAGCCAAATATGAAGTTCAAAAAGCGGAGGCTGAAGTAGCTGTAGCAGCGGCGGCACCTAACCCAAAACAACAACTACGAAATGCATTGTTTGGTGAAGGAAAAATGGGTGAGGATATGAATTTTAATTGGGTAAATGCAACGAATATTCATAATGTTTACCAACAATTTGTACATACTGCTGAGGATAATAAAGACAGATATTCTCGTGAAGACTGGGATGAAATTAAAGTAATGTATGAAGCATTGGATAGCAGAAAAAATACTGTTGAAAAAGAAGGACTTTCTTCTGAAGATAATAGAAAAATTGCTGGTTTGAAAGCAAAATTCGGCCCAATGTATACATTGAACAGAATGGGAGCTAAATCAGGAGAAATGAAAAGAGCTAAAGAATAGCGAATAATAAATTCAATATTAAAAATGACAGTCAGCAATGGCTGTCATTTTTTTTACGTTAAATTCTTATTATAAAATGTTCCTTAGGTTGTTCTCTTCTAAAAAACACTAGTCCCCACTGAAACGTATCAATAGTTACCGTCACTTTGGGATGTTTTTTTATGATTTCCCACGCCTCTTCCATTTGTGACGACCAATGAATATCATCGAATATCCAAACAGTTTCGTTTGTAATTGTCGGAAGTAATTCTTCGAAATAATCTAAAGTCGCTTTCTTGGAGTGATTTCCGTCGAAATAAATTAAGGAAAAGTGTTCAGTGTTTAGTTTGAAGTGTTCAGTTGTAGTTTCTGGTGATGAATTTCGTTTCTCTAAATAAGAATTAAACGTAGTTACAATAGATTCTACATTGTTGCAATTGAATTTTTGGAATTGTAATTGAGCAATTTTTGCAGTTTCTGGACAACCTTCTAAAGTGATTATTGTTGCTTTTCTTACAACGCTTCGGGACGCAAAAGAAAGCGCCGAAGTAGCCAATCCTAATGAAGTTCCAATTTCTAAAATAGTTGAAGGCTGAAAATAATTGGTGATTTTGAATAATAATTCGGCTCGCTTCGAAGAAATTCCTGCTGTTTTGGCAATCTTGGAAATAACTCTAATATTCGATTTGAAAACTTTCGAACCCGCCCCAAAATCAGTGACTTCAATCGTATTGTTGTTTGCTAAAAGCGAGTTTCGGTACTTTTTTAAAACAGCATATTCCGGTTTTGTCTTTTTGTCATAGAAACATTTCGTCAATAAATTAAAGACGAACGGAGAATGTACAGCATGCTCATTTTTTGAGTGCCAAAGGAATTGTAAATACGATTTTATTTGGAATAACATAAAGATAGCTGCAAAGTAGGCGCGAAGATAGTAAGATAATAGTCGAAAGTCAAAAACGAAACAACATCTTAATGCTTGGATTTGCAAGTTTATAAGTTTAGAACTTTACGACTTTAAAAGGTATATATTTGCGCCCTTGAATTTGCACAAAAATAAGACCCATTTTTTATAATAATGAATGAACAGATAGAGCATAAAAGTGCCATAAGCATAGAAGAAATCGACCGTTGCATCGCTATTTTGGCACAATTGAATACCGATACTGACCAAATATTTGATATTCCAAAAGAACAACGTACCGCTTTAATCAAAGCGGCGGGAATGTTTTCCAGACCCGATCGTGACGAGCTTTCCCGGAGAAAAAAAGACGGAAAAGTGGCTGCCAAACGCAAAATGGAAAAGCGAGACCGAACTGCCCGAAAGGAAACCGGAATTCGGTATGCCCGTGAAGCAAGCGTTTTTATGGCGCCAAAACTTTTGGCTTACAATGATCTTGTAAACAAAGAACAATTGGAACTGGAAACGTCACGAAACTGTTACGTGTGTAAAACGGAGTTTACTAAAATGCACCATTTTTACGATACGATGTGTATAGATTGTGGTGATTTTAATTATGCCAAACGTTTTCAAACCGCAGATGTAAAAGGGCAGGTCGCCGTTATTACAGGCTCTCGTCTGAAAATTGGGTACCACATTACGTTGATGTTGTTGCGTGGTGGAGCCACAGTTATTGCAACGACTCGTTTTCCGGTGGATTCCGCTTTGCGTTTTTCTAGGGAAGCTGATTTTATCGATTGGGGACATCGATTGAAAATTCACGGATTGGATTTGCGACACATTCCCAGTGTGGAGATTTTTTGCAATTTTATAGAGCAAAAGTACGAGCGTTTGGATATTTTAATTAATAATGCGGCGCAAACCGTGCGGCGTCCCGCCGGATTTTATACGCATTTAATGGAAAACGAGGATCGTTCCATTGCTTCTCTGCCGCAACAGGCGCAAGAATTATTACTAGATCATACCAATTGTCTGGATGAATTAAAAGTATTGACTTCAGGAGCTTCCTCCAATCAAAATATGCCCGTGACTTGGCACGGACCAGAACCCGGAATTGGGTTGCGGGCTTCCGCCAAATTATCCCAGATTCCGTATTCGTTTGATAATGTCTTGGTGGCGAATGAAGTTTTTCCGGAAGGAGAACTCGATGCCGATTTGCAACAAGTGGATTTGAGAAAAACCAATAGCTGGCGTTTACGTTTGGGACAAATAGAAACCACTGAAATGATCGAAGTGCAACTGGTAAATTCTGTAGCGCCTTTTGTATTATGTAACCGCCTTTCGGAAGTAATGAAGAAAGAGAACACCGGAAAAAAACACATCATCAATGTGTCGGCAATGGAAGGGAAGTTTCATCGCTTTTTCAAGGAAGACCGTCATCCGCATACCAATATGGCAAAAGCAGCTTTGAATATGCTGACCCACACTTCTTCGGGAACTTTAGCAAAAGACGGGATTTTTATGAATGCGGTCGATACCGGTTGGGTAACCGACGAAGATCCTGCAGAATTGGCCAAAAGAAAACAGGAAGAAGAGGATTTTCAACCGCCATTAGATATTGTGGATGGAGCAGCACGAGTGATGGATCCGTTGTTTGACGGTATCAACACAGGAAAACATTGGTGTGGGAAGTTTTTGAAAGATTACAATCCGATTCCTTGGTAAAAGCGATAAGTTTATAAAATACAAAACCACAACAGAATTAAATTTGTTGTGGTTTTTTTATGTGTTAATGTCAGCATTTTTTACTATTCTCGCAGCATTTTTTCGACCTATTTTTGTAGAATGGGTAAATGGCGGATTACAATTCCCCAAATCACGTCATCCGAAACCGAATCATAACCGTGAATTATTCTATTTCTAACATCTACTATTTTTCGGGAGTTCGAAATAATTATTTCACTATCTTCTTTTAAAATTCGGTTCATTGCTTCACCAATGATTTCAATATTCCTTTCGACAGCTCTTTTTGTTCTTATGTCATTTTCAAAGACTTTAAATTCTTTAGATCTGTCAATAAAATAACTTTCAATTTCATTAATGGAACTTAAAATATCATAAAGCCAAGTTTTAATATTATTGTCCATAAATCAGTTGTTTATTTTGATTTATGGTTTTTCTAAAATAAGGATTTTTTATTGCTTTTTCTTCAAGCAAATCAATTTCTCTTTTTAATATTGTCTCTAATGAAAATTTCAAATCATAATAATTATCTGCATAATCTAAGACATCTAGCGGTTGAAATTCAACGATTAAGTCAATGTCACTATCCGGATTGAATTTTTCAGTTAAAACAGAACCAAATGCATACAATGACTTAACATTATGCGTTTTGCATAATTTTGTTATATCAGCGTTATGGCTTTCTATTGGATTCATGGTGTAGATAGTTTAATTCAAAAATACGCAAAATAATTCATTTACGGGAATTGTTGTAAAGGTGAATTCCTATTTGATTTATTATATGGTTCAATGTTGTGAGCGCAAAGTCAGAGACATTTGCGCAGCATAATCAAGAAATATTGTGTATTTCGCTAACTCAACTTAAAAAAGAGCAATCGGCAATTCATGTTGACGGCTACCATCTTTAGCACTTGATTCAAACAAAACCAGCGTCAATTTAGAATTCTCTCGTTTTTTCTGAACAGCAATTGTAAAATCAAAGTTGCCCCACTCGGGAGCTCCCGCATCAGTCGTCTGAAATCCCGTCTCTAACTCGTCGTGTCCGTCTTCAATAATCCAGTTGAAGCTTGCCTCAAATATTTGTCCTTTTCCGCGTACTCGGAATTTGTTTTCGTCTATCCGTTCCACAGTTACCTCTTTGAAGCGTACATTAGAATATTGCTTAGGCAAAAGAATTTCTGGCTTTTTAGCCTTTATTACTGTAGTGGTTTCAGGAATTTCCATTGTGGTATCCTTAGCAGTTGTGGTGCCTTGAGTTTCCTTGTTATTGCATGCGAATAAAAAAAGTGTCGATACTAAAATTGCCCATCTCATAAATTATATTGAATAATGTTTTTTTTTAATTAAATAATTAGTTTTAAGAAGATTTGGTATAGAAACATTGGGCAGAGGAATTATTCTTTAGCTTTAAAACGTTTTAATTCTGCTACTGGTTCAATAGCATGGTATCCTTTCCATATTTTAGGATCGTATGATTTTATGGCTACCAGTTTGAATTCATTTTCAACAACTTTCGTAACATCAGTATCTGTTACAAGGGAATGTGATAGATTTAAAAATTCGGTTTTAGTCGTAGAGTTTCCTTCAAATTTTATGTCTAATGATAGAATATCTTTGTCTTCTTTTGTGATTTCAATAAATTTCAAAGGACGGTTTACATAAAAATATTGACCTAATTCTTCAGAGGCATAGTGCAGGTAATAGTTCTTTTCGTCTGATTTTTTTCGGTACATTAAAATTCCTTTGTTGTTATTTTGGGCTACTTTAATGCCTAAGAGCCATTTTAAATTAACATTGTTTAGCTTTTCTCCTTCATCAAGTTGGAATTCAGCTCTAAGAACGGCATAATCAGACTCATTGATAAAGAGTTTACCGGTATATTTTGCTCTGCTTTTTTTTGGTGAAAATGAAAGTACAAATGCATAATCGTTATCCTCAGTAAAAGTAGTTCCTTCAAATTTGTAGCGGTACAAATCTGGATTGTTTATAAAATCATGCTCGGAAGAATTGATTAAATTATTTTTTTGTATGAATTCTGTTAAATTGTATTTGGTGGATATTAACAGAGTGCTTTTATCTGCTGTTTTAGATTTTGTTTTCTTTTTATTGAAATCTTTTCTTAAAGAAATGGTATCTCGAGAACCGATGAGTCCACTTTTAATGCGGTAATACTTTGTAGAATCTAAGTGCTTTAACATTGTTTTTATACCAATTTCTTTCAACTCTTCTGATGAGGTTGCACTTCCTTCATTTTTGAGAACAGTTGCTTTTAGAACGTTAATTTTATGCGATTCAAATGATTTATTATCTTTTTTTACGGTATGAGTATACAAATTACACAACATGTCCTTGTACTCTTTAGGAGGTGATTTAATCAAGGCATTGGTAAAATTTTGAACATCACTATTGACTTGCTTAAGCGCTTGTTTTGAAAAACCTGTCGACTGATTAACATCAACTACAACTTCTTTAGGAGACGTAGCATTTGATTTTCTCACAAATAACATGTCTTTAGTAGGATTATCGGTATTGCTATAATTTATAGAAAGATTAGCCTTTACCGCAGCCATGATAACGTAAGGATTAGGTTTTTCACCATTTACTGGTACATCATCCAATTCAAAAATAGTAGGAGTGAGTGCTATAATGTAATCTAGTTTTGATAATTGACTTACCTTAACTTCAAGATTTTTGTAGCCTAGATAGGTAATGGTTAGTGTATTTTCGTCTTGAATTGCAGTTTCAGCAAGGTTAAAAAAACCTTCGGCATTTGAGATCAAATGTTCTTTTTTATCAATGTTGATGGTGGCGTAGGGTATGGGCTCTTTAGTAGTTGCATCAATTATTTTTACTGAAATATTTTGTGACCAAGAATAATGAAAAAATAAAATCGTACTCAACAAGAGCAGGTATGGTATGAATTTAGATTTTTTTTTAATGGGTATGTTTGTAGATTTTACTTTCATTTGAGTTGATTATGAGTTTGCTGATTGAAATTGATAGTCAAATGTATATGTTATTTCAATACTCAAGTAGTGTAATTGTGCTAATTTTCTGTTAATATATTCATGCGAAAAACCCCACCACAAGCTACGATTACGTAAATTGGGATGGGGTTTTTACAATAATTGAATACAATTATAAGTTTTTTATCCTTCCATTTTGGCACTTAATTCAAACCAACGCTCTTCTTTAAGTTCCATCTTTTGGATTAGGTTTTGCAATTCATTTCCTTTTTTCTCAATATCGCTTTCCCCAATTTTCCCTTCCGAGAATAATTGTTCGATAGCTATTTTCTGAAGCTCTAAATCCTTGATTTCTTTCTCGGTTTTCTGGAATTCTTTTTGCTCATTGAACGTCAGGTTTCCAGTTGGATTGTTTTGTTTCCAGTCTTTCTTTTCGGCTTTGTTTTCCTCTTTTTGAGCTACATCAGTACTGTCTTCGTAGGCTCTGAAGTCAGAATAGTTGCCGGGAAAATTTTCCACTACACCATCACCTCTAAAAATGAATAAGTGATCCACAATTTTATCCATAAAATAGCGGTCGTGAGAAACCACTAAAAGACAACCTGGAAAATCCAAAAGGAAGCTTTCCAAAACATTCAGCGTCACAATATCCAAATCATTCGTAGGCTCATCCAGAATTAAGAAGTTTGGATTCTGAATCAAAACCGTACACAAGTACAAACGTTTCAATTCTCCACCGCTCAATCTATCGACAAAATCATATTGTTTTTTAGCATCAAATAAGAAACGCTCTAACAATTGCGAAGCAGAAATTAATTTCCCTTTCATCAACGGAATAAATTCTCCATATTCCTTAATAACATCAATCACACGCTGACCGGGTTTCGGGTTGATTCCGCTTTGTGTGTAGTACCCCACTTTTATTGTTTCGCCAATCACCACTTTTCCACCATCAAGCGGAATAGTTCCAGTCAATAAATTTAAAAAAGTCGATTTTCCTGTTCCGTTTTTCCCAATGATTCCGATGCGTTCGCCACGTTGAAAATCAAAACTGAAATTATCCATGATCACATGATCCTTGAATTTTTTGGAAATTTTGTGAAGCTCGATAATCTTGCTTCCCATGCGTTCCATGTTGATTTCCAGTTCTACTTTATTTTCACGACGGCGACTTTGTGCTTTTTCCTTAATGTCATAAAAATCATCTTGACGCGATTTTGACTTGGTTGTTCTCGCTTTTGGCTGACGGCGCATCCATTCCAGTTCTTTCACAAAAAGATTCTGCGCTTTATCCACACTCGAGTTTTCGGAGGCAATGCGTTCCTCTTTTTTCTCTAGGTAATAGGAGTAGTTTCCTTTGTATTGGTATAATTTTCCGTTGTCCAGTTCGATGATTTCATTACAAACACGCTCCAGAAAGAAACGGTCGTGCGTCACCATAAACAACGTAATATTTTCTTTGGTAAAATAACTTTCCAACCATTCGATCATCTCTAAATCCAAGTGATTCGTAGGTTCATCCAAAATTAATAAGTCAGGACGATTGATCAAAATAATAGCCAGTGACAATCTTTTTTTCTGTCCACCTGAAAGATTTTTTACTTTCAGTTTAAAATTTTCCAACTTCAGTTTGAACAAAATTTGCTTGTACTGCGTTTCAAAATCCCAAGCGTTATGCTGATCCATTCCGTCAAAAGCTTTTTGGTAAGCTTCTTCATCTTCTGGATTTTCTAATGCTTTTTCATACGCTTCAATCACTTTCAAAGTCTCATTATCCGAAGCAAAAATGCTTTCTTCAATCGTCAATTCTTCTTGCAAATTATTATTTTGCGAAAGGAAGGCCATTTTTATGCCTTTTCTTAAAACAACTTGTCCGGTATCTGATTCTTCAAGACCATTAATAATACTCATGATAGTCGTTTTTCCAGAACCATTTTTGGCTATGAAAGCAATTTTTTGATCTTTGTTAATTCCAAACGAGATGTCTTTAAACAACGTACGTTCGCCAAAAGATTTCGAGATATTTTCTACAGAAAGGTAATTCACAGGGCTAAATTTTTTGCAAAAGTAAGCTATTAAATACCGATTTGCCAATAGTTTAGTTGAATCTAAGTTTTCATTAACAATTATTGTTGTAGATAATTGGCTAAAAAAGCACTTAAATCAAATTGATGTAACTGCTGAGGGACATTAATGATTCGTTTTCTGGCGAAATTTTCATTGGTTAAAAAGTAATTAAATCCATCTAGCGTGCTGATGCCTTCCATCTGATGAAACGGAAGCGCAATTTTGATTTTTCTCTTGTTTCCTGAAAAGAAATTGGAATTATTGTAATCGTAAAACAAATAGATAAAAGGCGATAAAGACTTGCTGTAGCCGGTAAGCACCAGCAGCTTTTTTTCAGCTACATAGGTTGCTGCGGTAATTAATCCTTTTACATTATAGGATTCTTTCAGTTGTGCAATATGTTGACCGGGAAGCTTTGGAATCACATAAACACTAGTTCTTTTTTGTTTCCATTCTTTGGAAAACAAGTAAATACTGTCACCGGAAACAATAAAAGCTTCGCAATCAAAATTAGTTGTATTGGACTTGGTTTTGGTAAAATCCATTTGATTGGAATATGAAAACGAAAGCGTGTCGATTTTCTGATTGTTCTGCAAAAGCGACTGTTTTTCAACTCGTAATATATGAAGATTCTTTCTGTTTCCAGAGACATTATTGCCAAAGTCGCCAATGTAAAAATAGTTTGCGTCTTGCGTAATTTCTTCCCAGTCGGTATTGGTTACGTTTTTTAATTCAATTTTATTTTTAATAACACCTTGTATGTTAATAGCATAAAGAGCCGTGTTGGTGTCATCGATATTGGTTAAAAAAAGAGAATCACTTTGTGTCAAACTGGAAGTTTCTTTGAGAATGGCATTTAATTTTACCGAATATATTGGTTTAATTCTTGCCGAAGCATAGTCACAACTTCCATCATTAACGATGGCAGCTGGATTAAAGTTTTTGGAAATTGGATCCGTGCAGCCCGAAATTTGAGCCTTTATGGGAATAATAGAAATCAGAAATAATATGAAGAAGATCTTTTTCAATGCATTAAAATATTACCGAATCGTTACTATTCACCAAAAGTAATCGATTCTAAGGAATAAAAGAAGGTTAGATTGTCCCGAAGAATTGGGATTGGATTTATTCACAGGTATTGTTTCCACTTTTCGTTGCAATCTTTGTTAATTCTTTTTAAAAATTTTCACTTCAGTTGGGGCTAGGGAGAAATATTTTTTAATGTTTTTTAAACTTTTAACCTGTGTCTTTGCCTCGTAAAATATATCTTTGAAAAATGCAACTATCCGTCATCATCCTCAATTACAATGTTCGGTATTTTCTCGAACTATGCGTATTAAGCGTGCAAAGTGCTTTAGAAACCATTGAGGGTGAAATTATTGTAATCGATAATTATTCTTCCGATGATAGTTGTGCGATGATGGAAAAGCGTTTTCCAAATGTAAAACTCATTCAAAACAAAGAAAATCTAGGTTTTCCGAAAGGAAATAACATTGGCGTAGCCCATGCTAAAGGCGAATACATTTGCATTCTCAATCCGGATACCGTTGTCGCTGAAGATACCTTTACGAAAGTATTGGCTTTTGCCCAACAACAATCGGATTTAGGAATTGTGGGTTGTAAACTCATAGATGGAGCCGGAAAATTTCTGCCCGAAAGCAAGCGTGGCGTTCCTACTCCTTGGGTTGCTTTTACTAAAATCACGGGTTTGTATAAATTATTTACAAAGTCAGGAGCATTTGGAAAATATTATGCGAAACATTTAAACGAAAACCAAACAGGAAAAACAGACATTCTAGTGGGTGCTTTTATGTTCTTGAAAAGAGATTTGTATCTTGACGTGGGCGGATTTGATGAAGACTGTTTTATGTATTCTGACGATATTGATTTGTCATATCGAATTTTGCAAAAAGGAAAGTCAAACTATTATTTTCATGAAACGACCGTAATCCATTACAAAGGAGAAAGTACGGTAAAAGACGAAAAGTACATGAAGCGTTTCCAAGAAGCGATGAATTTCTTTTACAAAAAGCATTTTAATTCTCGATCCCGAAGTTTTGGGACGGGATCGGTGTTTTTCTCAATTTTCATGAAGACGGGAATTGTATTTTTCTCTTTTGTAAAGATGTTTCAAGGAAAACTTTTCCAAAACTTCGGAATAAAAACAAATCCAAAATCATATCTGTTGTATTCGGCGAACGAAAAATTAGTAGAAAAACTGCGTTGGGTTTTACAAAATAAAGTCCAGTTTCATGATTTAAAAACAGAAAAAATGGTAATTTCGTCTTTTGTTAAAAGCAAAGTAGGTGCAGAAGTTATTTTGGACAACGAATATATAACCTTCAAAAAGTGTATAGAAATTCTCGAATATTCAAGGAATAAAGGATTTACATTTAAAATTATACCAAAAAACGCTAATTTTTTAATAGGAAGTAACAATAGTAACGAGAGAGGTGAGATTACAGAAATAGAGTAAAAAATTGCATTTAATGTAATTTATATTTGAAATATTTAGTAATTTCGCAAACTGAAAATCAATATCACCTTTGAGGTTAACAATATGGCAAGATTTGAATTAAAACTTCCAAAAATGGGAGAAAGCGTTGCAGAAGCAACTATTACAAACTGGTTAAAAGAAGTTGGAGACAGAGTTGAAGCTGACGAAGCAGTACTTGAAATTGCTACTGATAAAGTGGACAGTGAAGTGCCAAGCGAAGTTTCGGGAATTTTGGTAGAACAATTGTTCGGAAAAGACGATTTGGTTCAAGTGGGTCAGACTATCGCAATTATTGAAATTGAAGGTGGAGAATTAGTATCTATTGTAAAAGAAGCGGTTGCTCCCGACGTTATTGCTGAAGTGACAAAAACAGTGGATGACGGCAAAGAAAGTGTTGCAGCGCCGGTAGATTTCTCTGATTCTGAAAAATTCTTATCGCCATTAGTGAAAAACATTGCCAAAGAAGAAGGGGTTTCTGTTGCAGAATTAGCAGCAATTTCTGGAACAGGAAAAGAGGGAAGAGTTACTAAAAATGATATTTTAGATTACGTGAAAAATAGAACGAGCCAACCTGTAGTTTCGGCTCCCGTTGCAGTTCAAAAACCAATTGCAGCTCCAGTCGCTCAAAAAGCAGCTCCGGTATCTGTAAGTGGTGGTGATGAAATTATAGAAATGGACAGAATGCGCAAGCTTATTGCGGGTTACATGATCGCTTCGGTACAAACTTCAGCTCACGTTCAGTCGTTTATCGAAGTCGATGTGACGAATATTGTGAAATGGAGAGAGAAAAATAAAAATGCGTTCGAAAAAAGAGAAGGGGAGAAGTTGACCTATACGCCAATTTTCATGGAAGCAGTTGCGAAAGCGCTGAAAGATTATCCTGGAATGAATATTTCTGTGGATGGTGATTACATTATCAAGAAGAAAAATATTAATCTAGGAATGGCGGCTTCGTTACCAAACGGAAACTTAATTGTTCCTGTTATTAAAAATGCCGATCAGCTGAATTTGGTTGGAATGGCCAAAGCGGTAAACGATTTAGGAGGTCGTGCAAAAGCTGGAAAACTAAAACCGGACGATACTCAAGGCGGAACTTATACGGTTACCAATGTGGGAACTTTTGGAAGTGTTTTTGGTACGCCAATTTTGAATCAGCCGCAAGTGGGTATTTTAGCCCTTGGAGCAATTCGTAAAATGCCGGCAGTAATTGAAACCCCTGAAGGAGATTTTATCGGGATTCGCCAGAAAATGTTCTTATCGCACAGCTATGATCATAGAGTGGTCGATGGAGCTTTAGGAGGTAGTTTTGTGAAAAGAGTAGCGGA
This sequence comes from Flavobacterium sp. DSP2-3-1, assembly GCF_049896865.1. Taxonomy (NCBI): domain Bacteria; kingdom Pseudomonadati; phylum Bacteroidota; class Flavobacteriia; order Flavobacteriales; family Flavobacteriaceae; genus Flavobacterium; species Flavobacterium sp. DSP2-3-1. The sequence goes on from NZ_JAFCVD010000010.1 coordinate 50,072, forward strand.
ATACTTAGAAGCTTTTGATGTTAACAGAGATGTTTAAAAGTTTATAATTACTATAAAAACCCGATTGATTTTCAAAAATCAATCGGGTTTTCTTTTTTTGAGGTTTTTTGCAACTTTAAACGTTGAACTTTAAATAAAATTAAACCCAAATTTCTATATTTGTAGCCACACAAAATTTAAAAATGGAACTTAAACTCAATAAACCAATTTGCTTTTTCGACCTTGAAACCACAGGAATTGACATCGGAAAAGATAGAATTGTAGAAATCTCAATATTCAAAGTTTTTCCAAATGGAAACAAAGAAAGCAAAACATGGTTGGTAAATCCAACGATTCCAATTCCGCCGCAAACAACAGCGGTTCATGGAATCACCGATGAAAAAGTAGCGAATGAGCCTACTTTCAATGAATTGGCGGCGCAAGTTTACAACATGATTAAAGACAGTGATTTAGCTGGATTTAATTCGGATCGTTTTGATATTCCGTTATTGGCAGAGGAAATGTTACGTGCCGGAGTAGATTTTGACATGAAAAACAGAGTTTCAGTTGATGTTCAGACTGTTTTTCATAAAATGGAAGAACGAACATTGGGCGCAGCACACAAGTTTTATTGCGGAAAAACGCTTGAAAATGCACATTCAGCAGAAGCGGATACCATGGCCACTTATGAAATTTTGAAAGCACAATTGGATCGTTATCCGGAACTGGAAAATGACATGAAAGCATTATCCGAGTTTACAACAAGAAAGAAAATCGCTGATTTCGCTGGAATGATAGCTTTTGACAAAGACAATCAAGAAATCTTCACTTTTGGAAAACACAAAGGAGTAAAAGTGGATAAAATTTTGGAAACAGAACCCGGTTATTTCAGTTGGATACAAAATGCTGATTTTCCTTTGTACACCAAAAAAGTTTTAACGGCAATCAAACTTCGAAAATTAAATAATAAATTAAGCTAATTTTTGAATCTTTCAATCATTAAATTTTTTTTAATTAATAAGAAATGAAAATAATCTGCATCGGTAGAAATTATACCAATCACATAGAGGAATTGCATAACGAAAGACCAACGGAACCAGTAGTTTTCATGAAGCCAGATTCGGCGGTTTTATTGAAACAACACCCATTTGTAATTCCGGAATTTTCGGAAGATGTACACCATGAAATTGAAATTATTGTCAAGATAAGTAAAGTGGGGAAATACATCGAACCTAAATTTGCTCATAAATATTATGACGAAATCAGTGTGGGAATTGATTTTACCGCTCGCGATTTACAGGATAAATTAAAAGCAAAAGGGTTGCCTTGGGAAAAAGCAAAAGCGTTTGACGGCTCTGCGGTCCTAGGTGAATTTTTGCCAAAAAATCAATTTAGTTCATTAGAAAATATTACTTTTGAATTAACCAACAATAATAAGACAGTACAAATAAGCAATTCTAGTTTTATGCTGTGGAAAATTGACGAACTGATTTCATATGTTTCTCAGTTTTTTACGTTAAAAATTGGCGATATTATTTTTACAGGAACCCCGGAAGGAGTCGCTGCTGTTAAGCCAGATGACGTTTTAGAAGGATTTTTAGAAGGACAACAACTATTTAGAATACAAGTAAAATAATGGCTATAAATTACAACCTGTCAAAAGTGTACGCACTTTCAGACAACGATCCTGAATTTGTAAATGAAATTTTGACTTTATTTGTTACCGAAGTTCCGGATGATTTACAACAAATAAAAGAGGGAATTAAAAAGAAAGACTACAACCATGCTTATGCTTTTGCGCACAAGATAAAACCAACCTTAGATTTGATGGGCTTAAACGTGGCTTTTGAAGAGATCCTTCAAGTCGAAGCCTGGACCAAAGCCGAAGGTAAAAAGAAAGATATAAAAGAAACTTTTAAGAGCGTAAAAAATCAAGTCAACGACGCTATCAAAGAAATTAAAAAAGACTTTAATTTGTAAAATTTGTGCGTGACCCGCTGAAAAAAGCGGGTCGGGCTATCCATTGCAATCTCCCGGAAAAACGGGAGGATTTTCACTACTATCCCTCACGCAAACTACAAATGAATACGTTCATTTAACTATTGCGTATTTTTAAAAACTACCATAGAATTGTTTTTTGGTATAAAAGACAAATATGAAATACAAAATAATACTACTGCTTTTGTTATTATGTTTTTATAATAGCTACGCTCAAAAAACGTATTCTTTTGATTTCATGATTGAATATAATTTCCAGAAAAATGAAACCTCAAAAATTGAGAAACTATACCTTTTAACTAATTCTCAAGACGAAAGTTATAGTGTATATGTCAACGAAGAGGATAATTTAAATTTCAGAATGGATTTTAAAGATGAAAAAGGCATTCGTAGTATTTCGAGAATTGGTAAAAGTGATTTTTTTAAAGCAGAAACTATATCGTTGACTTGTGAAAGTGTTTCTTATCAAAAAGAGAAAAATAAGTACGATTCTACTAGGTTTGATTTTGTGAATGAAAAGGATACACTAATTGATGGTGTTTCTTATAAAAATTATGCGATGAAGTATAATAAAATTAAAGAAGCGAGAAAGTATAATCGTGGAATTTTACATTATATAGTAGAGAATAATACAGAATTTCATCCGCCTCTAATGATGTTTTCAAGTATTTTCGATTTTGCTGTAACCAGTAAAAATAGACCCAATGGGATTGCAAAAGAAATTTTCTCCTTAACTTATGATGAAAAACATTATGAGTTTATTTATAAACTATTGCAATTTGTGAAAATTAAAAAATTTTTACAAATCCCTACAGAATGTGATTATACAAATCCTAAAGTTAGCAAGTATTAAGTGTTAATTTTTTAGGTAAAAATTAAATTTCAAATTCTAATTTAAAAATGAAAGCAACTATAGTTACCATAGGTGACGAAATTTTAATAGGTCAAATTGTCGATACGAATTCTGGTTTTATTGCCAAGTCGTTGGATAAAATTGGTGTTGAAATCAACGAAATGATTTCGATCAGTGATGATAAAAAACACATTTTAGATACGTTTGCCTCGCTTCAAAACAAAGTAGATTTAGTGATTATTACGGGCGGTTTAGGACCAACAAAAGATGATGTGACTAAGAAAACTTTCTGTGATTATTTTGAAGACGAATTAATCATTGATAAAGCGGTCGAAAATCATGTAATTGAGCTTATTGAGCGTGTGATGAACAGAACAGCATCGCAAATCAATAGAGATCAGGCATTAGTTCCGTCAAAATGTACAGTTCTTCACAATCAGGTGGGTACCGCGCCAGGAATGTGGATGAAAAAGGAAAATACCGTTTTTATTTCGCTTCCCGGAGTTCCTTATGAAATGAAATATTTAGTAGAAAATGAAATCATCCCAAAAGTAATTCGGGAATACAAACGTCCTTATATTATCCATAAAACAATTCTCACATACGGACAGGGCGAAAGTTTGGTGGCGGAACGTATAGAGGAATGGGAAAATAACCTTCCTGAATTCATTAAATTGGCTTACTTGCCCGCACCAGGGAGAGTTCGTTTAAGGCTTTCCGCGCGAGGCATCGATAAAGAAAAACTAGAAGCTTCGATTGAAGAAAATGTAAAATTACTGGATGCAATCATACATGATATCATTGTGGGTTTTGATGAAGATGAAACTATCGAAGTGGTTGTAGGAAGGTTGCTGGGAAAACAAAACAAAACTATTTCTACTGCAGAAAGTTGTACGGGAGGTAAGATTGCGGAAGTTTTAACATCAGTTTCAGGTTCTTCAAAATATTTTAAAGGAAGTGTGATTTCCTATGCAACAGAGGTAAAAATTGATGTTTTGGGTATTGATGAAAGCTTGATAACAGAATATTCTGTCGTGAGCCGAGAAGTAGTTTCAGCGATGGCTTTGAATGTGAAAACGATGATGAAAACAGATTATGCAATTGCGACAACAGGAAATGCCGGACCATCAAAAGGGGAATCAAATGCAGAAATTGGAACAGTTTTTATTGCATTGGCTACTCCAAATGAAATAATTGTTGAAGAATTTAATTTTGGTCAACCCCGTGAAAAAGTGATAGATAGAGCGGTAAATAAAAGTTTGGAACTTTTACAGAAAGAAATTTTAAAAAATGTACGATAATATTGTTGGTTAATAGGTTTATTTTTCTTTTCTTTGCACCCTGATTTTGAATAACGATAAAAGATAAGTATAATGTCAAGAGTTTGTGACCTTACAGGTAAAAGAGCGATGGTAGGAAATAACGTTTCTCACGCTATGAACAAAACTAAGAGAAAATTTTCTGTAAACTTAGTTAAAAAGCGTTTTTATCTTCCAGAAGAAGATAGATGGATTACTCTAAGAGTAGCTGCATCTACGATAAAAACAATTAATAAAAATGGAATCGCTGCGGTTTTGAAAAAAGCACAGTCAGAAGGATTTATCAAATAATCCCTTCCAAAATAAAAAAATAGCAAGATGGCAAAGAAAGGTAATAGAATCCAGGTAATTTTAGAATGTACTGAGCACAAGACTTCAGGTGTTGCAGGAACTTCAAGATACATAACAACGAAGAACAAAAAGAATACTCCGGACAGATTAGAGATTAAAAAATTTAATCCAATCTTGAAACGTGTAACTGTTCACAAAGAAATTAAGTAATAATTAGAGATTTTAATAAAAGTCTCAAATGATCAGCATTTGAAGATTTTATTTAAATTTAAATAACATTTGAATCATGGCAAAGAAAACCGTAGCATCGTTACAAACATCTTCTAAGAGATTATCTAAAGCCATCAAAATGGTGAAATCTCCAAAAACAGGTGCATATACATTCGTAGAATCTATTATGACTCCTGAATCAGTGGATGAATTCTTGAAAAAGAAATAATCAACATTCATATTATATAGAAAAGCTACTTTCATTCGAAAGTAGCTTTTTTATTTTCTATATTTACTGGCAGAAAGCGTATAAGTTCTTTGGACTTAAATACTTTATTCTTAATACTATTTATACAATGAGTTTTTTCAAAAGAATATTTTCATCAGAGAAAAAAGACCCGAGCCTAAGCGAACAGGCGAAGCAAACATTAGACAAAGGTCTTGAAAAATCAAAAACAAATTTCTTTTCGAAGTTAACTAAAGCGGTTGCCGGAAAGTCAAAAGTAGATGATGAAGTCTTAGATAATTTAGAGGAAATCCTTGTGGCCTCAGATGTTGGCGTAAATACTACATTGAAAATAATCACTAGAATTGAAAGTCGCGTCGCTTCGGATAAATATCTTGGTATAGAAGAACTTAATCAAATTCTTAGGGAAGAGATTGCGGCTTTGTTATCCGAAACCAATTCTGGCGAAGCAACGGAATTTGTAATTCCAATTCAGACTAAGCCTTATGTTTTAATGGTAGTTGGTGTTAATGGTGTTGGAAAAACAACTACCATTGGTAAATTAGCCTATCAATTTAAAAAAGCAGGTTATAATGTGGTTCTTGGTGCTGCCGATACTTTTCGGGCCGCTGCCATCGATCAATTGCAGATTTGGGCGGATCGAGTAGGCGTTCCTATTGTTCGTCAAGATATGGGAAGTGATCCGGCTTCGGTAGCTTTTGATACCTTACAATCAGCAGTGGCACAAAATGCGGATATCGTAATTATCGATACTGCGGGACGTTTACACAATAAAATTAATTTAATGAACGAATTGACCAAAGTAAAACGAGTGATGCAAAAAATTGTTGGTGATGCGCCACATGATGTATTATTAGTTTTGGATGGATCAACCGGTCAGAATGCTTTTGAACAAGCAAAACAATTTACAGCTGCTACAGAAGTTACTTGTTTAGCAGTTACTAAATTAGACGGAACCGCAAAAGGTGGCGTGGTAATTGGAATTTCGGATCAGTTTCAAATTCCTGTAAAGTATATTGGTGTAGGAGAAGGAGTTGAGGATCTTCAGGTTTTCAATAAATACGAGTTTGTAGATAGTTTTTTTAAATAATAATAGGAATGAATTTTTCTTCTGTCAAAAATAGTAACCTAATTTATTTTTATTTTATAAGTATTGTTTCTTTTATTTTGGCCAACCTTATTCGAGACAAAAGTGTTGGTTTCTATTATTTTTTACTAATAATTGGTTTGATTTTCTTTGTTTTAGGTTTTATGAAACGTTTGAAAACTAAGTAAGTTTATTGGTATAAAGCACTAATTTTTTGCCACAAAATTTCATCAAAATCGGATAAAGCAAAAGTTGGATTATTTGGATTTGCAACATCTCCCATTCTGATAACGACCATTTTTTTGCTTGGAATAATATAGATTTTTTGATCGTATTTCCCCAGTGCCATAAACATATCTGCTGGAGCTGTTGGTATTAAACTGCCATTGAATTGCAGTTGGCTTTGCGGTAAATAATAACTTGTTTTTCCATTCAGCCACCATAAATAGCCGTATCCCAGATTTATCGTTTGTGAAGTGTTTATAGCTTCATTGATATAATTCTCATTCAATATCTTATTGCTTTCCCATTTCCCTTTGTTACAGATTAACAAGCCGAAGCGTGCCATGGATCGAGTATTACTTCCATAAACGGAATTATTCCCGACTTGAAACCATGCGCCTTCCATTCCTATTTTATCTTTTAATTTGGTATTGAAATAGGTATTCCAAGTTTGACCGCTGGCTTGAGCAATCACATCCTGTAATTTTACATATACATTATGATACGCCCAACGTGTTCCTGCATCGGCTTTATATTTTAGGTTTGCTGGATTAACGTCATCCGTGCTGTCATCTAATCCGGAAGTCATAGTGAGTAAATGTCTGTTTGTAATCAAATTTTCTTTGGCTAAAGGCAAACTCGTCCAACCAGTTCCTATATATTGCGAAACTTTAGTATTGATATTGATCAGGTTTTCTTGTTGAGCAATTCCTGTTACAGTTGCTGTCAGCGTTTTTCCAGCGCTAGCCCAATACCAAAAAGCATTGGCATCATGACCGTTGAAATACTGTTCCATTACGATTCTACCGTTGACAAGAATGATGAAAGATTTTGAATTTTTGAGTTCTAAATAATCCAATAACGGTTTCACGGCAATTTGTTTCCAACCTAAACTCGCTATTGATTTTGTTTCCCAAGTTGTGTTTGTTAAAGGTGGGAAATAGAGCGTTTCTGCAGGTGTAGGTGTTGGATTTGGTACAGCAGTATCGGAACTGCAGCTACTACAAAATAGTACGATGAGGAAACTGTAAATTATTTTTGACATCTTGCTGCTGATTTATTTCTAATTTGGTTAAGACCAAAAATATAGAAAATAGTTTAATGTGTTTCTGCTAATTTTGTTTTCTTTGAATTTAATAAGAGTAACTTTGTAGTATAAAATAAAGTTGTTGTTTCCTCAAATTATCTAGCCCTGATTGAAGCGGAAATTCTTTTTAGCCGCTTTTTTTGCGGATACAAAGATTGAAGCGGAAAGCAGGAAACAGCTCCTAAAAAATAATAATTATATGAACAAAACTTACAGCATTCTTTTGATAGCATTTCTTTTTGTGGCTTGTCAGCAAAAGATAAAACCAGAAGACATTTCAAAAATAAACGGATATTGGGAGGTTGAAAAGGTTGTTTTTGATTCCATAAAGGATAAGGAATACAAGATGAATGAAGTATATGATTATTTTGAAATAGATAAAAATAAAGGGATTCGGAAGAAAGTAATGCCGCAATTGGACGGGACTTTTTTAGTGAATGATGCTTATGAAAACGTAACGGTGCGATTTGATGGAGGAAAAGTATTCTTGGATTATTCGACACCGTACATGAAATGGAGTGAAGAATTGATTGCTTTGTCAGCGGAAGAATTAGTGCTGTTGAATAAGGAAAAAATAGAGTATCATTACAAAAAAGCAACACCGATAAATTTACTGGGCGATGGCAAAACGATTAAATAATCAGAGTACGATAGGGGATGTTTTGAAACAAATTATTCAAGTCAATAAACTGCAACCCGGAATGGATCAAATTGATGTCAAAGACGCCTGGAAAAACCTAATGGGCAATGGTGTCAATAGTTATACTAATAATGTAGTTTTGAAAGGAAGTACTTTGTATGTCGAGTTAACCTCGTCTGTTTTAAGGGAAGAATTAAGCCACGGAAAGTCCAAAATTGTCGCTATGATTAATGAGGAATTAGGACGTGATGTGGTGAAAGATGTGGTTTTGAGATAGTGTATAAGTGTTCCGTTTTTAGTTTTTGGTGTTCAGTGTTCATTAGTAAGTAAAAAAGATACTGCCAGTATAATTTATTACTTAGCATAAATAACGAAGCAGGTTTAAAATATTATTAAATGTTTAATTTGTGAAAATTATTTAAATTTTTGGTGAAGTATTTCTGCTGTGACGCAAAAGAGATTTACCGGAAACGAAAAGAGGTTTATGGGATTTCGCCATATAGTTTTACACAGAAGATGGCAATTGGGATTGCGTAGGCAATAGTATACGGGTTTTCTTTGTCAAAAATCTTAAAAATTTTGCGATTTAATTTATAACTAAAAACAAGATCCGCATACTAGTATAAAATCGTTAACGATACTGTGAGATTGCTGGTTGTTAAATCAGGAGAGTTAGCGTCGGGTGTTAATTTCAATTTAGGACATAAGAACACCTTATGGATACAGTGACATGAACGGCTTGTAGGTTAATACTTTTATGATAATTAATGCAGTGGATAATCGAACTTACTCTAAATTTCATTTTATTAGCGCAAAAGGAATTAGGAATTTTATCATTGAAGAAACGGCCAAAATGAAATCGCATGATATGAATTTAGTACAGCGCGATTTTTTTTTGAGAATATTGTGGCGAGAAATTTTCCAAAAGGAAACTTGCAGATTCAAATCCTGACCGAAGAACGGACGAATTCCCAAACTATTATTTAAATCCATTTGATGCAACGATAATGTGGCCTCAAGACGATTTTCATTAGATTAACGTTGGTTTTTTAGAGTTAAATCAAAATCCACCCTATTATTTTGAGGATATTGAGCACGTTGCATTTGCAATGGCGCAGGTGGTTGACGGAAGTGGATACCCAGATGATAAAATGTTGCAGGGTAAATTGTTGTAATATCCTGATTCGCAACGCCATCGTTTGGCAACTAATTATGAGCAAATTGCGGTAAATCGTTGTCCAGTTGCCAGCCATAATTACCAGCTGGATCGACAAATGAGAGTGGATGAGAATGGCGGCAGTAATCCGAATTATTTTCCAAAAAGTTTTGATGCTATGGAAATTGACCTCGCATATAAAGAACCGCCAATGGAAATTTTTAGTGATTTTGCGGGTTAGTACGACAGAAATTGCGAAGGAGAGAATGATCATTGAACGCAACGTGGAAATTTATTTAAAATCATGACTCCGGATTAACAACAAAATACGATACACAATAGTATTGCTCACATGTCTGGCATTGATGGTTTTAAAAAAGACAAAATAGTAAACTGTCAATTGAGTCATCGGTGTCGAGTAGACAGACGTTTTGGTGCTCGTATAGCTACCGGATAGACGTTGATGTTGACTTGCTAGAAAGATAAAAATGTTGTCGAATTTAAATAAAAAATGCGCAGCAAACTGAGCATTTTTTTAGTTTTAGTCATCGATTATGGCTCTCTCTCCTTTGGAGAGTCATAAAGTTTCGGCAAGGAAGAAGATTTATAAAAATACCACCGTTTTATTATTATAAACCATTGTTTTTCTCTCAGCATGCAGTTTTATAGCCCGCGCTAAAACCATGCGTTCCAGATCGCGCCCTTTCATAATAAAATCTTCTATAGAATGACTGTGTGAAACTCGGGAAATATCTTGCTCGATAATTGGACCTTCATCCAATCCTTCGGTTACATAATGACTGGTAGCGCCAATGATTTTTACACCGCGTTTAAAAGCCGAATGATAGGGTTTTGCTCCCGGAAATGCAGGGAGAAAAGAATGATGAATATTGATAATTTGATTCTTGTATTGCGCAATCAAATTGGGCGTTATAATTTGCATGTAGCGTGCCAAAACAATGAAGTCAACATTATACTGCTTCAGTAAATCCAGCTGTTTTTGTTCCCCTTCGGCTTTTATCTCTTTAGTGAAAGGAACATAATGAAACGGAATTGAAAAACGTTCCGCCACTGATCTTAAATCTTCATGGTTGCCGATGATCAAAGGAATTTCAAGAGCCAGTTCACCAGCACTGTAGCGTCCTAAAATATCATACAGACAATGCTCGTATTTGGAAACAAACAAAGCCATTTTTGGTTTTTCTTCTTGAGTATACATTTCCCACGACATATTGAAAGGAGAAGCTAACTTAACTTGAAAATCAGTTTTAATAGCTTCAATATTCCAATTTTTGGCGTTGAATTCGCATTCTAAGCGCATGAAAAATACATTTTCATCGGCATCAACATGTTGATCTAAATACGTAATATTTCCATCAATAGCGGAAATATAATTTGTAATGGAGGCAATAATTGCTTTTTGATCTTCGCAATGAATTAGGATAGTAATTTTCTGCATAAGACGTCTTTTTCAGCTTAGTTCTTAGTAATAAGTAGCGCTTTTCAAAATTAAACGTATTTGTTTTGTAAAAAAGTTTGATTTGGCTGTTTTATGTTATGAAAACAACCAAATTTCAATCTATTTGTTGTCCTGCATTGCAAAAACTTTCTGCAATAAAACAGATGTTCTTGACACTATATTGGTTCTTATGTTTTTCTCCTCAACGGCAACCATCTTAAAAACACCATTCAATGCTTGATTGGTCACATAATCCGTCAAGTCAGGATTCACTTTATTCACTAAAGGAATGCTGTTGTATTTTGTAATAATGTTGGTCCAAACTTTATCGGCACCTACTTTAGTGAACGAATTTTTAATCACGGGATTAAATTTTCCGTACAAAGCAGTCGAAGTGCTGTTTTGTAAATAATAGGTGGCCGAACTTTCATTTCCCATCAAAATTGATCTGGCATCCATAAAAGTCATGTTTCTTACGGCGTCTACAAATATTGGAGTCGCTTCCTTCACCGCATCTTCAGCAGCACGATTCAATACTTTCAAACCTTCATCAGCCAGAGAGCTCAATCCAATTCTTCTCAAACCCGCGTCTACTTTTCTCAATTCTTCCGGCAATAAAATTTTCACGGCTTCATTTCTGTAAAAACCATCGGTGGTAGTCAATTTGGTGACTTGTTTCGAAATCCCATTATTAAGGGCTTCTTTTAAACCGCCAGCAATATCAACACCACCAATTCCTTGTGTTTGGGGGAATTGATTCAAAACTTGTTGCATTTCGGCACAACTCGAAAGCGAAATTGCTACCGCTAAAATTAAAATTTTCTTCATCGTAATTATTTTATTAGTTTACTTTCTGTGTTTGCCATTTGGCATTTGTAAAAATACTGTTTATTCAAAAACAAAGCCAACTATTCTTTAAGAGCACAAATTTTGGTTTTATTAATCGTAATTGGTCCCGCTTTCCGCTGTATCCTCGCTGAAAAAGCGAGGGATGCCGCTTCAATCGGGGCTAAATAACAAAATTCTACCTTATTTATTAACAACAAGCAGCAACGACAAATAATTTTTAAAATAAAATCGTAAATTGCCGACTTAAATTATCATATTCATAAAATGGAACTCGTAAAACCGTATATCCCTATTAATAAAGTAAGAATTGTAACCGCTGCGGCCCTTTTTGATGGTCACGATGCAGCAATTAACATCATGCGAAGAATTATTCAGTCAACAGGTGTTGAGGTGATCCATTTAGGTCACGACCGCAGTGTTGAAGAAGTTGTCAACACAGCTATCCAAGAAGACGCCAATGCAATTGCAATAACTTCTTACCAAGGAGGACATAACGAATATTTTAAATATATGTATGACTTGCTTCAAGAAAAAGGAGCAGGGCAAATCAAGATATTTGGTGGTGGTGGAGGCGTAATTCTGCCTTCTGAAATAGCCGAATTGCAAGCGTACGGAATTACGAGAATTTATGCTCCGGATGACGGACGTGCGATGGGCTTGCAGGGAATGATAAACGATTTGGTACAAAAATCTGATTATCCGGTTGGAGATAAACTGACTGATGAAATCAATCATTTAGACGAAAAGAATCCAAAAGCAATTGCCAGAATCATCTCGTCAGCAGAAAATTTTCCGGATGTTGCGGCCAATACATTGGAGGCCATACAAAAAAAGAATATCGATTGTAAAACTCCAGTTCTTGGAATTACAGGAACGGGCGGAGCAGGAAAATCTTCTTTGGTAGATGAATTAGTGCGTCGTTTTCTAATTGATTTCCCAGAAAAAACTATCGGATTAATATCGGTTGATCCATCTAAACGTAAAACGGGTGGAGCTCTTCTAGGCGATAGAATCCGCATGAATGCCATCAATAATCCCCGTGTTTACATGCGTTCTTTGGCTACACGCCAATCGAATCTGGCTTTGTCTAAATATGTTGCTGATGCAATTCAAGTAATAAAAGCAGCAAATTATGACATTATAATCCTGGAGACTTCGGGAATCGGGCAATCCGATACGGAAATTATGGACCATTCCGATGTTTCCTTATATGTAATGACTCCTGAATTTGGTGCTGCAACGCAATTGGAAAAAATCGACATGCTTGATTTTGCTGACTTGGTAGCAATAAATAAATTTGACAAACGTGGTTCTCTTGATGCATTGAGAGACGTGAAAAAACAATACCAACGCAACCATAACTTATGGGATGCTAATTTAGATACACTTCCTGTTTTTGGAACCATTGCTTCACAATTTAACGATCCGGGAATGAATACGCTGTACAAAGCGATTATGGACAAAGTTCATGAAAAAACAAATTCTGATTTGAAATCAACGTTCCAAATCACTCGTGAAATGAGCGAAAAGATTTTTGTTATTCCACCACACAGAACACGTTACTTGTCTGAAATTGCTGAAAGCAACCGTAAATACGATGATACGGCAGTTAGTCAGGAACAAGTGGCTCAAAAATTATATGGGATTTATAAAACGATTGAAACGGTTGCCAAGAAAATTCCTGAAATAAACAAAGCAGGAATTAATGACGATTCGGTTTTGCCGACGGTTTTAGAATCTGAAAAAGTTGGTGCGGCTGAGGACAAAATCTTTTTGAACCTTTTACTAAATCAATTCGATAAAGTAAAAATGGATTTGGATCCTCACAATTGGGAAATCATTTTGACTTGGGACGAGAAAGTAAACAAGTACAAGAATCCAGTTTATACCTTTAAAGTTCGTGACAGGGAAATAAAAATGGCTACTCATACGGAGTCACTTTCACATTCCCAAATTCCGAAAATCGCGTTACCAAAGTACAAAGCATGGGGTGATATTTTACGTTGGTGTTTGCAGGAAAATGTTCCTGGAGAATTTCCTTTTACGGCAGGATTGTATCCTTTCAAACGCGAAGGAGAAGATCCTTCTCGTATGTTTGCGGGAGAAGGAGGACCGGAAAGAACCAACAAACGTTTTCATTATGTAAGCGCGGGATTGCCGGCAAAACGATTGTCTACGGCTTTTGACAGCGTGACTTTATACGGAAACGACCCACACGTACGTCCTGATATTTATGGAAAAATAGGTAATGCCGGAGTTTCTATTTGCTGTTTGGACGATGCCAAAAAATTATATTCTGGTTTTGATTTGGTTCATGCCATGACTTCGGTGAGTATGACTATTAATGGACCGGCGCCGATGTTATTAGGCTTTTTCATGAATGCTGCGATTGACCAACAATGTGAGTTTTACATCAAAGAAAATAGTCTTGAAAAAGAAGTTGAGCTAGAAATCAACAAAATATATGCAGCAAAAGGAATTGAAAGACCACATTACCAAGGTGATTTACCAGAAGGAAATAACGGTTTAGGGTTGATGCTTTTGGGCGTAACCGGAGATCAGGTTTTACCGTTGGAGGTGTATAACGAAATTAAAGCAAGAACGTTATCTCAAGTCCGTGGAACTGTTCAGGCTGATATTTTGAAAGAAGATCAGGCACAAAACACTTGTATTTTTTCTACTGAATTTGCACTTCGATTAATGGGTGACGTGCAGGAATATTTCATTACTAAGAATGTTAGAAACTTTTATTCGGTTTCTATTTCAGGATATCATATTGCTGAAGCTGGAGCAAATCCTATCACGCAATTGGCTTTCACACTTTCAAATGGTTTCACCTATGTGGAATATTATTTGAGTCGTGGCATGAATATTAATGATTTTGGACCCAATTTATCCTTCTTTTTCTCGAATGGAGTAGATCCGGAATATGCAGTTATTGGTCGAGTAGCGCGCAAAATTTGGGCGAAAGCCATGAAAAATAAATACGGAGCTAACGAACGTGCGCAAATGTTGAAATACCACATTCAAACTTCGGGACGTTCACTTCACGCACAAGAAATTGATTTCAATGATATTCGTACGACTTTGCAAGCTTTGTATGCTATTTATGACAACTGTAATTCATTGCATACCAATGCGTATGACGAAGCAATCACAACGCCTACTGAAGAATCTGTACGTCGTGCGATGGCAATTCAGTTGATTATTAATAAAGAATTAGGTCTTGCCAAAAACGAAAACCCAATTCAAGGTGCTTTCATTATCGAAGAGCTAACTGATTTAGTGGAAGCTGCGGTTTTACAGGAATTTGACCGACTTACAGAACGTGGCGGCGTTCTTGGCGCCATGGAAACGATGTACCAACGTTCTAAAATTCAGGAAGAAAGTTTGTACTATGAGACTTTGAAACATACAGGTGAATTTCCAATTATTGGGGTAAATACATTTTTGAGTTCTAAAGGTTCTCCTACGGTGATTCCAGCAGAAGTAATTCGTGCCACCGAAGAAGAAAAACAATACCAAATTGATATGTTGAATCTTTTACACCAGTCTAATCAGGATTTAGTGAATGAGCATTTAAATACGCTTCAGGAAGCAGCCATTAAAAATGAAAACTTATTTGAACACCTAATGGAAGCAACTAAGGTTTGTTCTTTAGGACAAATTACTTCTGCTTTATTTGAGGTTGGTGGCCAATATAGACGTAATATGTAAATGGAGAACCACTTTTTGGATAGCAAAAAGTGTGTGAATCGCTTATCCCGCTTTCGGGCGGGCGTGATCTAATTTTTTTTTTTAAAAGACCTTACAGTAATGAGAGGTCTTTTTTTGTTTATGTAATTATTGCGACTTTATTACATTTATTCTAAAGTAGCTGTTGGATGTAATTCAATGCGTTTAATTTTTTAACCACATAGAAACATAGATTTTAAAATTATGTAAGTCGTTTCACTTTTTTGGAGAAAATCATAGCTATGTGAAGCCAAAAATTGGGCTGTCCAACTCTTTTTTTCTATTTTCTATGTGGTTCAATTTTTTTAGTTAAGATTAATTGAAATTTTCATTAATTACACCCAACGAGTTAAAGTAGTATATTTACATTTTACCTTAAAACCGAATAGTATGAAAAAACTTCAAATTGTATTCTTATTTTTTCTTCTTGGTCATGTTGTAGTTTCTTATGCAGCAAAAGCCGATACGTTGCAAATCCCTAGTATGGTAATGAATAAAACATATAAAGCTGCGGTTGTTTTACCAAGTTCTTATGCTAAAAGCAAAATAAATTACCCAGTTCTTTATCTGTTGCATGGTGCTTATGGTCATTTTAATGATTGGCTGTCTAAAACTCCGGATAAGAATTTATTACACAATTTAGCCGATCAGTATAATATCATAATCGTAATGCCGGAAGGAGAAACATTCAGTTTTTATCTGGATAGTCCCGTGAATAAAGGCAGTCAGTTTGAAACATATATTACAAAAGAAGTAATTCAGAAAATAGATAATACCTATCGAACAATAAATGATAGAAAAGGACGTGTAATTACGGGACTTTCTATGGGAGGTCACGGGGCATTGTATCTTTCGACAAAACACCCGGAACTTTTTTGTGCCGCAGGAAGTATGAGCGGAGCAGTAGATATGGGCAGCATGATCAATCCAGAATCTAAGGAAAGAGTTACTAAATTGATGGAGCCAGTTTTTGGAATTGAAGGTGCGCCCCAGGAAGTATATGCCTCGAATGCCGTTTTGAATATGGTGGACAAAATAAAAAGCAACAAACTAGAATTGATTATTGATTGTGGTGTGGATGATTTCTTGATTGAATCCAATCGCGAACTACACAGAAGACTTGTTTACAATAAAGTTTCTCATGATTATACAGAACGTCCAGGTGCGCACACTTGGGAGTATTGGGAAAATGCTTTACCCGCTCATGTACTGTTTTTTAGTAAAATTTTAAAAAATAATGCTGAAGCGGTAAAATAAACTTTGTATACTTTAAAAATTTAAAAGGCTTTTCATATGATAATATTGAAAGGCCTTCCTGTTGTAATCAATTGAAAAAATTTCGAATGGCGATTAGTTTAATCTATAATTTTTTTCAATTTTAAATAACCTACATGCAGCGTATTTTGTTCTAATTGCATTTCAGACTTTGTAATTTTTAACGAATATAAAGCTTTGAATTGCGATGGCAGCATGTCTGCAACATTATAAATATCGTCTACATCAATTCCATATTGATCGTCAATATGTGAAGGTGCGTCTTTGAAACCACAATGTTTATAAAATGCAGTTTTTTTTGATTTTTTTGATGCCAATGCTAAACTAGCAGCAACTGTGATCATTTTATAATGGTACTCTTCAAATTCATTTTCTTTGTAACCTCCTAAATTGATGAAGAATAATTGTTCTGGTGTAACTTGCGTTTCAGTATTTTTTGGAACAATTTCAATAGAGAAGTCATCAACTACAGAAACTTCTCGCCAGGCATCGATATGAATTTTACCTTTAGCTTCTGGCCAAAAAAGATTTATTTGCGGAATCAATTCTTTTAAGGATGTGCCAATTCCAAAAAAAATATCATGCTGTTCTGTAAACCGTCCTTCTGGAATACAGCCTAGCATTATCATGTATAATTTAAATTCTTTTTCCATAATTCAAAAGTACATTATTTTATAAAATAAAGTTTGGCACAATTAGTGGATAGAGTTTTTTAAGATAAATTATAAAAACGATAAAGAATGAAAAAAATTACCTTATTTTTAGTTTTCATCGGGATGATGGCACTACAAAGTTGTGAAGTAACCGAAGTATATGATGATGTTGATAATGGACCAAGAACTGAAGTGTTTGAAGTTACTACTTCATTTAATTATAATAATAATTACAGTAGGTTGGTCGTATTTGATCCACCAATTTATTCCTCTGATTCTGTTTTAGTATATCATTTGTATGATACGGTAAATGGACAAGATATATGGAAGCTAATGCCTCAAACGTATTATTTTAATGATGGTGGTGAGTTAGATTTCAATTTTGATTATTCTAGATTTAACGTAAATATCTTTCTTTCGGCTAATTTTAGTCTTAATACTGTACCGTCGAGTTGGACACAAAATCAAACTTTTAGAATCGTAATCATACCAGGTAGTTTTGCTAAAACGGTAAATAAGAACAATATTGATTCTGTAATGTCAGCGTTAAATGTTAATAACAGTGCAATTAAGAAAGTGAATTTGTAATAATTGATTGTTTGATATTAAAACAGAAAAGGGAAATCGCAATATGATTTCCCTTTTTTTATGGTGTAGTTTCTTGAGTTTTAGACGAATTCTTTACTGCTTTTTCGTAACGAAACAACAATTCCTAAAATAAGGGCAATTGCTATAAATGCTAATGATCCCCATTCCGGAATTTCAATGAAATCATGAAGTAACATCTTAAGGCCCACAAAACTTAGAATTGCAATTAAACTGTATTCTAAATAACTGAATTTAGCTAACATATTAGCGAGGAAGAAATACATGGATCGCAATCCTAAAATGGCAAATATATTAGAACTAAAAACTAAAAAAGGATCGTTTGTGATGGCTAAGATTGCGGGAACGCTGTCAATAGCAAATACTACATCCATAACTTCAATTACTACTAATGCAACAAACAGTGGCGTTGCAGCAGTGATATGTCTTCTTTTTACAAAAAAATGCTCCTCATCGATATGATTAGAAATTGGCATTATTTTTTTGAGTGTTTTATATACAAATGATTTTTTAGGTTGGAACTGCTCATCCTCGCCACTAAATAACATTTTCATCGCAGTATAGATCAGGAAAGCACCAAAAACGTAGGTCGTCCAAGAAAACTTATTGATTAGCATAACCCCAAAGAATATCATTAATCCTCTGAAGATTATGGCACCTAATATTCCCCAAAACAATACACGATGTTGGTATTTCTGTGGAATTTTAAAAGCAGCAAAGATGATTGCAATCACAAATATGTTGTCAATACTTAATGATAATTCAATCAAGTAACCAGTGATGAATTTTATTGCGGCCGTTGTAGGTTTCAGATTATCTGGATTAGCAAGATAATCTGTAGTGTAGAGCCAATAAACTACTCCGGAGAACATAAATGATAATACGACCCATATTGCCGTCCATTTTCCTGCTTCTTTGGAACTTATAATATGTGGCGTTTTATTAAAAACTCCTAAATCAAGGGCTAAAAAAATCAAAACCGCGGTTAAAAAAGAAATCCAGACAATCATAAAGTTGGTATTTATATTTTGCGTAAAGATACTTTTTGATTTTTTAACTTAATAGATATTTCAAGGAAAAATGGATAACTGATGTTCTTTTGGTTTTTTTTAGGATTTATTACTAAAAAAATATGATCCATTAAAATTACCAAGTTCTGATTTTTGATACTTTTTTTTATGAATTTGATAAATTTTGGGAATTAGCCCATAAAAATTAGAGGTAAAATTTTATAAAAGTAATAATTAATTTATATTTGCATCAAAATAATAGGGGTCTAATTAATTAAAATCAATTTTTATGTCAACATTACGTTTTCAAGCTTTGAGAGAAGCATCGACTAGAAAGCCAGTTAAATTTGAAGAATCTGATAGGAAATCAACTATTTTTGGTGCAAATGTCTTTAATGACAAAGCAATGAAGCAATATTTAACTTCAGATGCTTTTAAAGGCGTGCGCGATGCAGTACAGCATGGAACTAAAATAGACAGAAAATTAGCAGATTATATTGCTATGGGTATGAAAGAGTGGGCCTTGGCTAAGGGAGTTACTCATTATACACATTGGTTTCAACCACTTACAGGAACGACTGCTGAGAAACATGATGCTTTTTTTGAGACATCTTATGATGGTAGCGATGCGGTAGAGAAATTTGGTGGAGCGCAATTAGTACAACAAGAACCTGATGCTTCTAGTTTCCCGAATGGTGGAATTAGAAACACCTTTGAAGCAAGAGGATATACCGCCTGGGATCCTACATCTCCAGCATTTATTTTTGGAACTACATTATGTATACCTACCGTTTTTATTTCGTACACGGGAGAAGCTCTAGATTATAAAACACCTTTATTGCGTGCTTTAACGGTTATGGACGAAGCAGCTACCGAAGTATGTAAATATTTTGATAAAAATGTAAAAAAAGTTACTGCAACCCTTGGATGGGAACAAGAATATTTCTTAGTAGACAGAGCGTTAGCAAATTCTCGTCCTGATCTTATTATGACAGGAAGAACTTTACTAGGACATACTTCTGCAAAAGGACAGCAATTAGATGACCATTATTTTGGATCAATTCCAACACGTGCTCTAACGTACATGAGAGATTTAGAGCAAGAATGTATGCTGTTAGGTATTCCTGTAAAAACACGTCATAATGAAGTAGCGCCAAACCAGTTTGAGTTGGCACCTATTTTTGAAGAAACAAACTTGGCAGTAGATCATAACTGTTTGTTGATGGACGTGATGCAAAAAGTGGCTGAACGTCACGAATTGAAAGTGTTGTTCCATGAAAAACCTTTCAAAGGAGTGAATGGTTCAGGGAAACACAATAACTGGTCATTAGCTACTGATACTGGTGTAAACTTGTTGAGCCCAAGCAAAACGCCAATGAGTAATTTACAGTTTTTGACTTTCTTTATTAATACGATCAAAGCGGTAAATGATAATGAATCATTATTAAGAGCAGCGATAGCTTCTGCAAGTAATGATCATAGATTAGGTGCAAATGAAGCGCCACCAGCAATTATATCAGTGTTCATTGGTGGACAATTGACTAAAGTTTTAGCGGAGTTAGAAGGCGTAACTACAGGGAAATTATCGCCAGAAGAAAAAACCGATTTAAAATTAAACGTGGTAGGGAAAATTCCAGATGTCCTTTTGGATAATACGGATAGAAACAGAACTTCGCCATTTGCTTTTACAGGAAATAAATTTGAATTTAGAGCAGTAGGTTCTACGGCTAATTGTTCTAATGCAATGACGACTTTGAATGCAATTGTGGCGAAACAATTAAGAGACTTTAAAGTGGAGGTTGATGCTTTGATTGATTCAAAAGACATGAAGAAAGACGATGCAATCTTCAATGTTTTAAGAGAATACATCAAACAATCTAAAAAAATTCTTTTTGAAGGAGACGGATATAGCGAAGAATGGGAAATTGAGGCCAAGAAAAGAGGCTTGAGTAATTTTAAAACAACTCCTGAAGCATTAAAAGCAAGGGTTTCTAAACAATCTTTGGATCTGTTTTCTGAATTGAATATCATGAACCATATTGAGGTTGAAGCACGATACGAAATTGAATTAGAAGAGTATACCAAGAAAATTCAAATCGAAGGTAGAGTTCTAGGTGATATTTCAAAAAATCACGTAATACCAACAGCAATCCGTTACCAAAATACTTTAATTGCAAATGTAAAAGGATTGAAAGATATTTTTGGAGATGATTTTGAAACTATAGCGAAAGAGCAAATCGTTTTGATTAAAGAAATATCAGGTCATATCGAAGGAATCAATTCTAAAGTTGAGGAAATGACAAATGAGAGAAAGATTGCAAATAGCTTGACCGACGCTCAGGAAACGGCAGAAGCTTATTGTAATAAAGTAAAACCATATTTTGAAATCATCAGAAATCACTGTGACAAATTAGAGTTGTTGGTAGACAATGAAATCTGGACTTTAACTAAATACAGAGAGTTGTTATTTACTAAGTAATAACAAGCATCATTTTAATAAGAATGCCTATCCATTTTGGATAGGCATTTTTTTATGTTTTTACCTGAATGTTGACAATTTTATTTTTATAAGAATTATTTAGCGCTAATGGTTATTCACTTGTTATTCTTTCATATTCAAAAAACATTTCTTGTTAAAAATTATCCAGTATATGGTTAAAATTCCGTGAAAAATGGCGATTTTATAAAAAATTTTAAATGCATTTATTACACACTTATATGAATTGAAGTTTTTCACAATTCGAATAACAATTCGAAAATTAATTTACAAAACTATATTTTTTAATTAACTGTCGTTTAGTTAGATGTGTATTTGTGTTTTAATATTGGTTTTTTCTATTTTCTATTTGGGAGTATTTTTCTTATTTATTTATATGTTGTTTTAGCCGTTCATCGATATAGATTTACCTTTCATCGAAAAACAATAATTAATTGAAAAACAAGTATATATGCCGTATTATTTTATTATAAATCTTTTCTATCTTTGAAATGTGATAGTTCAACAAGAGATAATTTAATACATTATATCTTGTTATTTATTACCTAAAAAAGTAATTGCCCAATTGTTTTTTTAAAACCTACATGATAATTTGTATTAATAACCAATTAAATATATTTATTATGAAAAAAGTAGTTTTAAGCATCTCCGCGATGCTATTTGTAGGATCAGTAGCATTCGCTCAGACAGGTGCCGGTCCAGTTGCTGGAGCAAATGGAAGTGTTGTCGCTCAATTTGGATTATCCCAAGATGCATTTGTTCACCAAATGGGAACAAATCAAAAATCAAAAATTAAACAAACAATTCAAAGTAACGAATCTGATGTTTATCAAGGGGTAAAACCGGGTTCAATAGGATCCCCAAACAGATCTGCAAGTAACACAGCTGATGTTGATCAAGCAGGGATTGATAACAATGCGTTTATTTCTCAAAATAATTGGGATAACAATGCTACTCAATTACAAGTTGGAAACGAGAACGATGCGATAATTTATCAAGATGAAATTGTAGTGCCTTTATCATCATTAGTCGGTGATGATACTGCTACTCAAACTCAAACAGGTAACAAAAACAAAGCTACTATTGATCAAGGTACTTCTGGTAATGCGCCAATTCCAACTATGTCAGTTTTTCCACTTATGACTTCACTTACTTCTGCAATACCCTTGGCACCTCATGGAAAAAACGATGCTACGCAAACCCAAAAAGGGAATTTTAATGAAGCATATGCTAGTCAAGGAGGTATGAGAAATAGATCCATTCAAAACCAAGATAGCAATGGTCGTTCGACAAGTGCTTCTGCAAGAAATGTGTCTAACCATTATCAATATGGAGATGATAATTATGCCATGTCTACTCAAACAGGATACAGAAATTTAGAAAATATTCTGCAAGAAGGAAATGGTCATAAGTCATTTACAACTCAATCTACTTCAGTTATTGGAACAGGAAATAATAGTTCTGTATCTCAACAAGGCAACAATCATACATCAACTGTTATTCAAAGCAATTAATACAATTATTAAGGACAGGATAGCTCAAAAAAAGCTATCCTGTTTTTTTAAATTTAAAAAAAAAAAGATGAAATCCTCATTTTCAAATATTGTTATAATGTGCGTTTCTTTTGCATCTGTGTCTTTTGCACAAGGAACAGCGGTTAATACTGATTACAGTCAAAAAAGTTCATTTCTTTTATTTTCGAAGGAAAATTTGCATTTAGTTTCTAACACGATAAAAAACCAAGAAGATTTATTGGGATATAAAAAGATGCAAAGAGATGTGATGATTCAACAAATAGGATCTTTCAATTACGTAAATGCAAATCTAAAGGCGAAAGACATTAATGTAGCTTTAGTGCAAAACGGTAGTGATAATGAAATTTTTATGGATAAAAATGCCAATTCAATTGTTCAAAAAATTGTGCAAGAAGGGCAAAGTAATTATGTCAAAGATTTTTCATTATATGTTAATTACGATATAAATATGGAAATTATTCAAAAGGGAAATAATCAAAATATTCAAAATTATGGTACAAATTCCCTATCAAAAAATATGAAAATAATACAATCTGGCAATGGTGCTTCTGTAATTATAATAAATAAATAAAGACATGAATATTTCCTTTCAATATAAATTTTTGTTTTTGCTAATAATTCCATTTTTGTCTTATTCTCAGATAACTAATACAATTGTTAAGGCAAAAATCGAAATTGAAGAAGTTGAAGGAAATATAAAAATAACTGGTACTGCGGAAAATTTATCTGATATAGTTCAAAGTTTGTCTTATCAATTATCAGTTATAAAAAACAACAACGAGAGTGGAAACCAATCCAATAATAAACAAGAGGGATTTTTTACTCTTAATAGAAGTGAAAATAAAAATTTATCTACCACTCAAGCTAATATAGGGAGTGGGGATGAGATTATAATTTTATTACTCTTTTATAATGAAAATAAAGAATTAATAGGAAAAGATAGGGTAGTAGTTGGTGACAAAAAAAAAAAGATGAAATAATAGTTCTTCCATCCGATGGATTTGAATTAATCGGTATTGTAACCGATGATACAAAAACTAAAGTTGGTAAAGATTTTTATGATTTGTATTATTACTTATATAACGATTATAAAATCAATGCAGGAAAAATAGTTACGTTAAACGAAGAATTTAGTTTCGCCAGAAACACGAAAATAATTATTAGCATTGATAATGAAGTAGTGTATGAATTTTTAGCTAAACCAGATGAAGAGTATCTGAATGAAATGGCTCAACAATCTATTTATGCAACTTATCTGTATTTAAAAAATGTAGAAAAGCAAAGCAAATATTTCACTCAATATTAACCTTATTTTTTATCTTATGAAATTTCTATTTTCAGTAACAACCGTCTTACTGGCACTAACAGTAAACGCTCAGGATTTAGTTTATAAACCTAAAAATCCTGCTTTTGGAGGTGATACATTTAATTACCAATGGTTGGCAAGTTCTGCGGAATCTCAAAATAAATTTAGGGAAGTTTCTTCTTCTCAAACTCAGCAAACAGAGTTGGAACGGTTTACCGCGAATTTGAACGCACAATTATTAAGTCAATTATCTAGTTCTCTTTTTAGACAACAATTTGGGACAAATGGCATAACTGTAGGGACCTATACTTTTGGTAGTTTGGCAGTTGAGGTATACCCGTCATCTGGAGGACTTACAGTTGATATTCTCGATACAAAAACAGGCGAGCGAACTCAAGTAATCATCCCAAATCAGTAATATGCGATTACAAACCTACTCAGCGATCCTATTTGTTTTTTTATTCTTAAGTTGTGGTGCTTATTACAATCAGCCAACAGGTGTTGAAAAAGCAGTTATTGGAGAAAGTACTCCAGCCAGTTCTTTATTAAAATCACTCCCAAAACCAAAAGAACAAATTGTGGTTGGGCTCTATAAATTTAGAGATCAAACAGGTCAATATAAAGCTTCTGAAAACGGAAGTAACTTTAGCACTGCTGTGACTCAAGGGGCAACTTCGATATTAATTAAAGCACTTGAAGATTCAAAGTGGTTTATCCCCATTGAGCGTGAAAATATTGGAAATTTACTTCAAGAAAGAAATCTGATACGCTCCACCAGGCAGGAATATTCAAAAAAAACAGATCCTAATGAAATTCAAATAACGCCTTTGCTATACGCTGGCGTATTGCTTGAAGGTGGGATTATTTCTTATGACTCTAATATAATTACCGGAGGATTTGGTGCAAGATATTTTGGTACTGGAGGCTCGGTAAAATATAGACAAGACAGGGTAACCGTTTACCTCCGCATGATTTCTACTTCAAATGGAAAAATAATGAAATCAGTTTATGTTTCTAAAACAATACTTTCTCAAGCAATTGATCAGAGTCTCTTTAAATATGTAAATTTTAAAAGACTTTTGGAAGTAGAAACAGGTTACACAACGAACGAACCTATCCAAATGGCAGTAACAGAGGCAATTGAGAAAGCGGTTTCTTCGCTTGTCATAGAGGGTATCAAAGACAGTATTTGGGAAACAGATGCCCCTAAACCTGAAATCGATGCTGTAATGTTGAAATATAATGAGGAAAATCAGGAAGCAGATGTAGCCGCAATTTACGGAAGACACCTTCAAGAAAGAAGATCCAAGTTAGCCATAGAGATTACAAGCGGAGCTACATTGATGGATGGCGATTACGGAAGTCCATTATTACGACCAATGGTACGAGGGGCAGTAAAATATTTTATTACGCCAAGTTTTAATCTCAGTGCATCAACTAATGTTATAAATCTTGCAAATAAAAATCGTTTAGATGTCGGTTATGTAACATTCGATCTCAATGGGGAGCTTGTCATATTGCCAAAAGACAAATTGAGTCCCTTTATATTTGCTGGTGGAGGTTTTGGTTCAAATAGGATCTATGATAATGCGCATATTAAAGTTCAGTATGGTTTAGGATTGGAATATATGATTTCAGACAAAATTGGGATAAAATTATATGGTGAGCATAACTTAAATTTTAGTGATAATATTGACTATTTACAAAGAGGAGTAAGGGATGATTACTATTATCGCTTTGGCTTAGGGATGACCTATTATTTTTTACAAAAAAGATAGAAAATATAAAAAATCAAGATAATAGTAAAACGCTTTTAAAAAATGGTTATTTTAAAAAATCTTAATTCTGTAATAATGAAAAATATTTATCTAAAATCTAGTTTGGTACTTTTAGTAATGCTTTTTTCTTGTAGTGAGGAAAAGATTACCGGAGAAGACTATGGGACCGTTGAAGGAAAAGTTGTAAGTTCAGTAACGTTTTTGCCTTTAGCAAATGTAAAGGTATTTTCAAATCCAAGTTCAAGCATAGTTTTTACAGATAAAGAAGGAAAATTTTCTATTTCAGGAGTGAAAATCGGACAGTATTCCTTTGAAGCTCAAAAAGAGGGTTATGTCACAAAATTTGAACCTGCAACTGTTAATATAAATAACGCAACAAATATTGTATTCGAACTTAAATTGTCGACTACTAATAATAAACCGCCAACAGCTCCAATATTAGTTACTCCAAAAGATAATGCCCAGAATCAAAATTTGGAATTAAATTTAATTTGGACTGCTTCTGACCCTGAAAAAGATAGTCTCACTTATGAAATTACTTTACGAAAGGATAGTAGTAGTGACATTGTAGTTTATTCAAAAATAACTAAACCAAGTTTTATTTTAAAAAACCTTACCTACAGTAGTAAATATTATTGGCAGGTTTCTGTATCTGATGGGGTAAATGTACCTGTTTTGAGTGAGGTACGCTCTTTTACGACAACTTCATTTCCAAACGCTCGTTTTACATTTGTAAAAAAAGTAAACGACAATAATGTTATTTACTCAGGCAATGATGGGGGGAATATAATACAATTAACAAGTTCAAATATGAACAGTTGGAGACCTAGAAAAAATAAGCAATCTAATAAGATTGCATTTATAAGGGCTAGTGGGGCTCAAAATCATATTTATACCATGAATGAAGATGGTTCAGGAGTTTTTAAAGTGACAAATTCGATTCCTATTGCAGGATTTAATAGTGAATTTATTAATTTTTCTTGGAATACTTCAGGTAGCCAGATAATTTATCCCTATTTTGATAAATTATACAGGATAAATAGTGATGGCAGCGGATTGACTAAAATATATCAAACTGCAGATGGTAAGTTTATTTCAGAATGTGATTGGAGTTTTGATAATACAAAAATAGCATTGAAGGTTAATAATGCTAATGGTTATAACGCAGAAATATTTGTTATTAATAATTCGGGTGTCATTATAAATCAGGTAATATCTGGATTTACCGGCGCAATTGGGGGATTGAATTTTTCGGTAACAGGCCAAAAAATAATTTTTTCAAGAGATATTTCCGGATTTGAAGATGCAAACTATAGACAATTAGATACTAGGGTTTTTCAACATGTTTTTAGTGCTAGTGTCACTTCTGAGGTAGGTATTGATAAGCAGGTAGGGACTTTAGATTTAGATGCTCGATATTCTCCAAACGAAGCCGAAATAATTATTGTCAATACTTCTAATGATGGGCTATCTGTAAAAAATATTGTTCGATTTACTCCTGCGATAAATAATTTAGGTGCATCTAGAGTAATATTATTTTCTGATGCATACATGCCTGACTGGGAGTGATTTATTGTGCCATTGAAATTTAATAAAAATGTCTATCTGTATTAGGTGGACATTTTTATTGAAAGATTTTTTTAAAATATTTGTCTCTAAGATGCTAAACTTAGGGTATAAATAAATTTTGCTAGACCATTTTATCAAGAAACACTTATTGTGACTCAATAGGCAAAACCCAAAAAAAATAATTACCTTTGCCGCACAACTACCTGCTTAAAAGCTGGCTTCACAACTATATTACATGAGTTCAGATACTTCAAAAAGATATGCACTTCGCGGTGTTTCGGCATCCAAAGAAGATGTTCATAATGCCATAAAAAACATTGATAAAGGGTTATTTCCACAAGCTTTCTGCAAAATTGTCCCTGATTATTTAACGCAAAACGAAGAATACTGTTTGATCATGCATGCGGACGGAGCCGGAACTAAATCCTCTTTGGCGTATATGTATTGGAAAGAAACAGGAGATATTTCCGTTTGGAAAGGTATTGCTCAAGATGCTTTAATCATGAATATTGACGATTTATTGTGCGTGGGTGCAACGGATAATATTTTGCTTTCGTCCACCATTGGAAGAAATAAAAACTTAATTACTGCCGAAGTAATTTCAGCAATTATCAACGGAACTGAAGAATTAATCAAAGAACTGGAGTCTTTTGGCGTAACCATACATTCAACTGGAGGAGAAACGGCAGATGTAGGCGATATAGTTCGAACGATAATTGTAGATTCAACAGTTACAGCTCGAATGAAACGTTCTAAAGTTATTGATAATGCAAATATTAAAGCTGGTGACGTAATTGTAGGATTGGCTTCTTTTGGTCAGGCCACTTACGAGAAAAGCTATAATGGCGGAATGGGAAGTAACGGGTTAACATCGGCGCGTCATGATGTTTTCGGGAAATATTTGGCAACCAAATATCCGGAGAGTTTCGATGCTTTAGTTCCTGAAGAATTAATCTATTCCGGACAAGTAAAATTGACGGACGCCGTTGAAAATTCACCAATCGATGCCGGACAATTAGTGCTGTCCCCAACCAGAACCTATGCACCAATCATCAAGAAAATTTTAGATCAATATTCTTCCAATGAAATTCACGGAATGGTGCATTGCAGTGGAGGAGCGCAAACTAAAATTTTACACTTCGTAGAAAATTTACACATTATAAAAGACAATTTATTTTCTGTTCCACCATTATTTCAGTTGATTCAAGCGCAATCTAAAACGGATTGGAAAGAAATGTACCAAGTGTTTAATTGTGGTCACCGTATGGAAATTTATGTGCCGGAAGCAGTTGCCGAAGATATTATTGCGATTTCAAAATCATTCAATGTCGATGCACAAATAGTAGGTAGAGTAGAAGCTGCTACTTCAAAAAAACTGACTATAACCAGTGAATACGGAACTTTTATATATTAAAAAGCTTCAATTTAACTTCAATTTTCAATCTTTCAATTCTTTAATCTTTTAATTTTTTAGCTATGTACGAATTGGTTTTTTGGAAATATCTTGAGGGAATTTATCTCAACCATCACTTAGTTTATGAAACTATTACAGAGGAGCAAGCTGAAATTGAAGGACTGGAAGAGTTACCTGTTACAGTTATCTTAAATAGAATCGCTTCTGTATTTTCAAAATGGGATAAAGTGGACGATAGTAGTTGGAAAAATAAAAATGGTGCAGGTGCTTTTCACATCAGAACGACGCCCCAAAGTATAAAAATTGATTGTTATGGCACTGAAGGCAAAACAATGGATACTTTAGTGAATATAATGGCAGAATTCAAATGCCCGCTGTACGATCCGCAAGTTCCGGAGCGTCATGACGAAATGAATGAATAAAATTGAGGAGCTAATCCAGCGCTCCGTTACAATCCTCCCTTAAATAAAATATTTTTCTAAATCCTGAAAGGAGCTTCCGTTGGTCGCTCTTTCAGGACAAGAAAAATTATTTTTTTGCGGTAGGGATTTTCACTTCGATCTGGGCTAAGACAATCAGTAATGTGTAACCCAAATTAGTTTAAAATCAGCTTATTTTACCTTTGGTTTATTCAGAAGAATTGGTGATCCAAAACCAATTTGCTCTAGTTTTATCAACTGCGTTTCAGCATCGCCCACCACTAAATAAATCATTTTATCAGCATTCAAATACTTTTCTGAAAGCTTTTTTATGGCTTCAATAGTGCTGTTTTTTACAATTTTTTCCTGTTGTTTGGCATAATCATCAGCGTAATTGTAGTTGCTAATTTCATAGAGCATTTGCAGTTTAGAAGACAGGGTCTCAAATGCTCGGGCATTACTTTTAATTAGATATCCTTTAGTCACCTCAAGATCATTCTCGGTAAAGTTTTTACCATATTGTGAAAGTATTTCTTTGATCAAACTAACGGATTCAAAGGTAACATTGGAACGTACACCGCTCGAAACTGTAAATGGACCTTTGTTGACAGAACCATTAAACGAAGAATTGATGCCATACGTATATCCTTTTCCTTCACGCAATTGTTGAGTCAATTGTGAGGCAAAACCACCACCACCTAAACGGTAATTCATGATTTGAACAGGATAAAAATCAGCATCAGTGGCTGCAAGTGCAGGATATCCTATTCTAATTACAGATTGTTTTGCACCCGGAACATTATAAAAATAAATTTTTGAGGAACCTACTGTATTTGCAGTTATCTTTTTAGGAAACGTAATATCTTTAACCTCCCAGTTTTTATCTAAAGTCGCTAATGAATTGATAACATCCGTTTTTGAAACAGCACCAACAATTTGAAAATTAGTAACTGATGGAGCTGTGTTTTTAGTGTAATAATTTTTTAAATCATCAATTGTAATATTGTTTACAGAGTTTTCGGTACCGATGCGGTTGTTGGATAAAATTGATTCTTCGCCATAAATTAATTTTTTGAATTCATTTCTGGCAATACTATTTGGATCTGCTTTTTGTTGTAAAATTTGGCTTAAAGTACTTTGTTTAATCAATTCAAATTCTTTATTATCCCAGCGCGGTTGTAAAATTATTTCCTGAACTAATGCCATAGTTGCATTGTAATTCTTAGCTAAGGTATTTCCTGAAATAAAAATGGATTCATCAGTTGCATACGCTTTAATGGTTGCGCCCAGACTTTCGATAGCATATTCCAGTTGTTCCGGAGTTTTGTTTTTGGTTCCTTTTGTCATCTGTTCCGCTAACATATTCGAAACGCCTATTTTATCCGTATTTTCAAGCAACATTCCGCCTTTTATTTGCAGTTGAAATTGAACAAGCGGTACTTCATGGTTTTCGATTCCTAAAACATTTATCCCCGATGATAACTTATTTTTCCATACCGATGGTAATTTTACATCAGGACTTTGTCCATAAGCTGGTTCTTTGCTTCGGTCAAATTTAGAAGGTGTTTTTTCATAAGTTGCAGCAATACTGGCGTCAAAGGAATCTTCTTTACCTTCAATGATTTTTTCTTCGACAACCGCTGCTAATGTTGAACCATCCAAAATTAAATTTACCTTTCCTTTTGGAACAAAACTAGTGGCAACAAAATGCTTTCCTTTGATGTATTTTTTATACACAAGCATCACATCTTCGGTGGTTACCGCAAGAATATTTTTAACATCTTGGTTGATGTAATCCGGAGTTCCTGCAAAAATTTCATATTGCGCCAGTTGGAATCCTTTTCCTGATACACTAGATAAATTCGTGTAAAAAGCCGTTTCTTGGCCGGCTTTAATTCGATTTAAATCCTGTTGAGAAATTCCTTCAGTTTCAAAGTTTTTAAAAGCTTCGTTCACGCCTTTCATTACGTCATTCAAATTTGTTTTTTCAAATGCCGTTACGCTCAACATATACTGACCCGCTATTTCTGAATTGTATTGGAAAACATCAGCGGCATCTGTTAATTTTTTATCTTCAACTAAAGTTTTGTACAAAGGAGCTTTTTTACCTTTTGAAAGATAACTTGCCAAAACTTCCAATGCATAACTGTCCGGATGGTATTCATAAACGGAAGGCCATGTCAGTGTGAGTTGCGGTAACTTGGCAAAATTATCTTCATAATACAGTTTTTTAGTTTCGGACAATGTTACCGACTGCTTTTCCATTTTAGGAATTGCTTCACCACGTTTTATTTCTCCAAAATATTTTTCGACCCAAGCTTTCGTTTGTTTAACATCAAAATCTCCGGCAATAGATAGCGTAACATTATTTGGCACATACCAGAGATTGTAAAAACTTTTTACATCTTCAAGTGTCGCATTTTGTAAATCTTCCAAAGAACCAATAACGTCCCAATTGTAAGGATGCGTTGCCGGGTATAAGTTTTTAGAGATTACTGAAAAATTATGTCCGTAAGGTCTGTTGTCATAACTTTGTCTTTTTTCATTTTTAACGACCTGTTTTTCTTTGGCTAAAACCGGTTCTGTTACCGTATTGATGAAATAACCTAGTTTATCGGCTTCGGCCCAAATCATTTTTTCTAAAGCATCTTTTGGAACAGTTTGAAAATAATTAGTGCGATCTCTGCTGGTCGAACCATTAGCACCTTCACCACCAATACGTGCGCTCATTTTATCCAAACCTCCTTTTCCTAAGTTTTCCGATTCCAAGAAAAGTAAATGCTCAAATAAATGCGCAAATCCGGTGCGACCCGCTTTTTCTCTGGCAGAACCTACATGGCTGGTCAAAGCAACTGCAACCACAGGATCTGAGCGGTCAATATGCAAGATGACTTGCAATCCGTTTTCTAAAGTGAATTTTTCAAATGTTACTTTGAACTCTTTTGATTTTTGATTTTGGGCATGAGATGAAAAAGTACTAAAAAGCACCAAAAAACACATAGCTAACTGGATTGGTTTCATTTTTTTAATTTAGGTTGAACGTTATTTTTACAGCAAAGAATATTTTACTTCGGACACTAAAAGTAAGAAAAAATAAAATAATAAAGCATTATCAGCTGTTAAGTTGGATTTTGGCTTTTAGCTGATTATACGCAACGCAACATATTTGGAAAATTAAAAATGTAACAGCAAAAAAAATTTTAAAACCATTCTTTATAATTTATATTTGGTTGTCCTTAATATTCAACTTTAAGTTAAATACAAACATGGATTTTAACTTTTTTCATTCTATAGTTTTGGAGAGTGAAAATGTTTTAAAGCTCTTAACGGTGCCAGATTTCAAAAATTTGTTGGAAATTTCCATTAATAATCCCGAGACTTGGGAATATTATTTGGTGCACACCATTAGTAGAGAAAATCTGGAGAAAACACATTTAAATTGCGTTAAAATCCAGAGAAAAGCGAAAAGAATTTCCCTTTGTAGTTTTCGATAAAAATTCAGGAAAATAGGCGGGAAGCACTCGTTTTTATGATATTAATATTCAATTTCAAAAACGGTAATTAGACTACAATTGGTATGGAAAACAGTTTCGTGAAACATGATTTAATAAGCATTGTAAATTTTTATTGTTTCAATTTGCCTTGAAAACTTTAGCAATGTGACGCGTTGGATTTAGAGCGGATTTTAATAATAAACAAACCATCTTTAAGCTCATTGATAAAATACTGACCAATAAAAAATTCAAAGATTTTTTTGTTAAAAATGTAGAAACCCTATATAAACCAAAAGCCACTCCGTTGTGAAGTAACTTTTTTATTGATTTTGTTTGTGTATCCGAGCGGGACGCTCGCGCCAGCTGCAGATTTTGAGGTAGTACTAATTTCGATTTGATTTAATTCTGTATTTAAAAAAAATAGTATTATTCATAATTTTTTAATTCATTTTTTATAAAACCATCAAAATTTTCTCTTTTAATTTTAAAAATTTTCTCAATGGACAGTAACAACTCTTCTTCTGTTTTACCTGAATTCATTAATTCTAACAGTGCTTCTTTCCCATATTTTTTTAATGAAAGATCACACAACAAAGTGCCTATTGTGTACCATAATGAAGATGTATCATCTAAAACATATTGTTCTGATTCATTAAATAGTTTTTCGTACACATTTAATTCATTATCATTTAAGTGATTTTTTAATTTTTTAATATGATCTTTAAATTCAACTCCTTTAGAACCTCCAAAATAAGTTGCTATTCCTTCATCTATTATTTTATGTATTTTGGAAAAGTATTTAAAGGTATATAAATGAACTACTTCATGTGGATAAAATTCCGAATTGTTTCCTGCGAAAATTATATTATCCGCAGGGAAAGTTTCCCCACCAATTTGATTTTGGTCAACCACCATGTTATCAAAATCAAAACCCCTTATGCTTTTAAAATGATTCATATCTCTACATAAAAAATAAGTAAAATTTATAGTCTCTCTTTCAAAAAACAAACTCATTTTTTCATTAAAATTGACCATTTTTTTTGCATTATTATGATTGAACACATATCCATCATATGTTACATACTTGATTTCGTTAACATTAAAAATTTTAAAATCTTTAACATTAAAATCTAAAACATTCTCAAATAGTATTTTATTATTATTTTTAATTGCTATGAAGTTATAAATGGCATAAAGATTACCGTAATCAGAACTGCTTTTAATCCAAGCAATTTTAACTAAACTTCTTTTATCATCAATACTATTAATAGCTAGAATTGTAATTTTATGATTTTTTGCATTCTTAATGACATCCAAAATATCAGTTTCTGGATGATTAAAGAATTTACTTTCAAACCATAAAGTAGAATTGTCACTATTATTTAAAGGGAGGTTAATAAACTCATAAAATTTATCCAAGACAGCAGTTGAATTATTTTTTTTTAAAGTATAATTTAAAAAAAAATTATTTTTTTCCTGAGAGTAACAAGAAGAACTCCATCCGATAAATATTAAAAACAATAATTTCATAATAATTTTTGATAATGATATACCCAGAATACCTGTTTGAATTTTTTCCAGTATTACCGTGATATTTGTTTGATTATATGTAAACTAAAATTTTTAAACAAATATACCGTGAAAACTCTTTTAAAACACATTCTAGAAAGGTTTAACGAAAGCAAAGAAGAGTAACAAACAATTGTAGCAAATAATCAAAACTTCGAAGAGATTGTTAGTGAGAATTCTGTTAAAAAAGAAAAATCAACTGATGATGTAAGCTATTTTTAATTTTAGGAACAGTTGTCACTGTAGATGGTAACTACAATACAAGTAAGCTAATAGGTAAACATGGATTTAATTTATCATTATTAAATACTAACGTAGTCTATAAGTAAAAGAAATTGATTGAGTGGTATACTGTAATATTGTTTAATTTATATGACTGTCCGCCACTTGTACCAATGCTAAAAAGATTTTATATTTGAGTCATCAAACTAATAAACGAAAGCTATGATCCTGCCTGAATTTTTCGAGAAATATCCTGATGAAGCCTCATGTATTTAGGGATTCAAAGCTAAACGGCTTGAAATTGGAGTTGTATGTAAAAAGTGTGAACACACCGAACATTAATTTCGTCGGATAGATTTAAAATTTCAATGCAAAAAATTCAATAGTGGTGTCAGTCTTCGATCAGATACTATTATGGAGAATACTAATTTGCCTTTTCAAAATTGGATGCTCTGTATTGAACTTATGACTCTGTCAAAAAAGAGTTTGTCGGCATTAGAAATGCGGCGTATGTTGGGACACAAGTGTTGTTAACCCATTTGGTTTATGATGCATAAGATACGCAACGCGATGAGTAAGAGTGGTGAGAGATATTAATTAAAATACTGTGTTGAATTTGACAAAGGATTTTTTTAAAGGGTACACAACAAATATATTATCAAAGTAAATGAAAATAGTCAAGAATCTACTCTTAATAAGCGAGGTTGTGGAAGTGAAAGACAAGCAAAAGTATTGGTAATGGTTGCTCGGAAATTTTATCAAGAGTCGTTCTGTCGGGTTGGCAAAAATTTATCCACGCAAATGTTGTAAATTCCTTTATGTTTTGCATTTTACACTGTGTTTTTTCATTGTAGTAAGTGGTGATGTGGACTTGCAGCTTGCGTAATTTAATCTAAAAGCCTCTAAACGAAATAATTAGTGTTAATTGATAGATAAATGGATTTGATTTAAACTACAATTAAAATTCTTTCTGGGGAAAAGTCATTTGCAGATTTATAAAATAAAACACGAAAATACCAATTACAAAGCTCATAAAAATAAGATAAAAAATCCTCTTGAAAATCCCTCTCAAAGCTTTAGGTAACCTTATTTTATAAGTGGACTTATAACCGGACACATTCAACACGAGTTTACTTCGCTATAGGTAAATTTATTTTGGTGTTCAATGATTTTAATTCATTGTTCGTGCTGATCAAGCAACGAAACTCTGATTTTTGTAAGCTATTGTTTTTGTTTAATGATCTAATTCTTTTAACAAAAATTCTGCTTGTTGTAATGTGTTCTTGTATTTTTTTGAAACCCATTTCGAATAGAATAACAAAAATATATAACCAAATGAAAAAGAAAAAATCCAAAAATACTTGCTTTTAGAAATGTCAGTTTCTCCAAAAAGTTTAGAAAGTAAAATAATAATACCTACTAATAATAAATAAGATAACGTGGTACTTATTTTATGAAGTGTATAAAATCGAATTTTTTGGGTTGCAAAATCTTTTAATGTTTCTGAATATGTTTTATTTGTATCAACGCCATTATTGAATTGCAGAAGACTGATTAAACTAATTACTGGGATTAGTAGTAAAAGAACAATGGTTAGAATGCCCGTTCCTTTCAATAAATTGGTGTTTAATTTATCAAAATGTAACCCAATGTAAATAACGCCAAGAATGCAAATCAGAATGCCGATTATTTCAGGATAAATAATTTTTTTAAAATTTGATTTGTATTTAAATGTTGTTATTTGGTCAATCATTTTTATATCTATTTTTTCCTGGCCGGATACTTCACTCCAAGAGTTTTTTAAATCATCTAGTTCCATAATCAGTTTTGTTATTTATTTGTTTTTTCAACTTTTCTTTAATACGTGCCATTTTTGTTCCCACATTGCTTTCAGACAGCCCTGTAATTTCGGCAATTTCCTGGTAGCTTTTGTTTTCTAAATATAGCATTACAATTCCTTTATCTAGTAAATTAAGATTATCGAGATGTTGTTTCAACAGGGTTACTTTTTCTTCAAAATGGTTGTTTTCATCCTCATTTACATCTAAATATTGATCCGCTATTGGAACAGTGGTTATATTTCTTTTTGCAGTTTTTAAATTATAAATGGCAACATTCATAGCAACTCTATACATCCAAGTGTTAAAACTTGATTTTTGATTGAAACTGTCAAATGATTTCCAAAGGTTATAAATGATTTCCTGTAATAAATCCTTTCTATCATCAATCGTGTCGGTGTAAATTGATGCAATTTTGTAGATTGTACCTTGATTAGCTTTTATGGCAGTTGTAAATTTTTCTTTTTTATCCATTAAGATTTAATAAAATAGTTACTATCAAAATTACTTACTATGAACCAATATCCAATCGGAAATTTGCTTTAGCACAAATGGTGCTATCGTTTGCGTTATAGAACTGTATTCGTTCATTTCACCGGATTCACATTCTTGAAATAAATGATTGAGATTTGGAATTTCAAAGATTGAAAAATCTTTATTACGTCCTTTATTTAAAGCCTTTGTAATTCCCTCTTGATTAATTTTTGGCTGAACCTGCATGTCTTTACTGCCATTTAAAGCAAGGACAGGACAAGTTACTTTTTCGAGCTCATTTGCTGGATTATAATTATAAAAGTATCTGTTCCAAGGAGAGGTTCTTATTTCGATTAGGTTGGCAATAATTTCTTCAATTTTTGCGGCAGAATTAATTATTGGTTTCAACATGGGAACTATAGCTTCATGATAGTGTATTTTTAAATCTTTTTTGATGTCAACTAATTCTTTATCTGTAGCGGCTATTTGAATAGCTTTTTTGATTGCGGACTCATACGCAGCTTCATCTTGCACAGGAAAACCTCTTATTTTTTTTGAAAGATAGAGTGAAACTTCACTTCCAGAGATTCCTGTTCCTCCAAGCATAACTATAAAGGAAACATTTTTATTGAGATTGGCAACCATTGGTGCAATAATAGCCCCTTCGCTGTGGCCAATCAATCCAATTTGCTTGCTATCTTTCCTCGATTTTAAATATTTAATAGCACTCAGGACATCGGTAGCCAAATCTTTTGATGTTGCAGCACTATGGTCGCCGGTAGATTTTCCCACACCTCTGTCATCATAACGGAACACCCCAATTCCTTGTCTCGTCAGGTAATCCGAAAGCACAAGAAACGGCTTGTGTTCATAAAAAGTTTCATCCCGATCTTGTGGTCCACTACCGCTAATTAATATAGCAATTGGATATTTCCCAGTTCTGTCAGGAAGTGTAAGTGTTCCTGATAAAGTTATATTTGCGTCGTTATTGCGGAATGTTATTTCTTCTTCTTTATATGGATATGGTTTTGCTGGTTCTTGAGGTCTTTTAAAAGCATTGTGAGTTTCAATTTGTACTTTTTTTAGAACCAATGGCAAAGCATTTAAACCTTCAGTAAAAATTCCATCTATTTGTTGCAAATCTTTTTTGAAGGTGCCTTGGTATTTAAAACCCAAATTCGACCCATCGACAACTAATTTTTCATTTGAAAAAACAGTTTTCTTTGGTTTTAGATTTGCAGCTCTTAGAGCAGGAATGTCTATCGTTGTTGAGTAATTTTCGCCACTTTTTTCAATAGTGAAATTGAAAACAACGGGTTCACTTTTTCCACTTTCAATGATACCGCTCCATTTACCTGAAAGGTCTTGAGCATAAGAAGCAACAAAAAAAAACAAAATTAAAGGGATGATAATTTTTTTCATTTTTCTAAATTTAATTTATATTAAAGAATTGCCTTCATTGTGAAGTCACTATTCTATTAGTGTAGCAAACGTTAGAAAAATCACAGTATAAAGCATTTTTTTTATTTAAAGTACAATTGCCTGCAAGTTTTGGGGCTTACCGAAGAAGCGGAATTAGAAGCATAAATGTTCAATTTAACACTGAACTAACTTTTATTCAAAACGCATGTTGACATTTGTCTTTCCTGTTAATGTTTTATTTGTATTGCAATCTTGATTTGCTTTATTGATAATTATCAAATGATCAAAGAGTTGATAAAACGCATTTATTACAAACATAAAGGTCGCTAAGGTTACAGGAGGACAACAGATGAAATGAACCATAGAGGAATAAGTTTCAATCATAAAACCGCTTCAAGATTAATGAAACTATTACTGCTAAAAAGTTTAATTAGAGTAAAAAAATACAAATTTTACAAAGTGAACAAGGTAAAATAGCTTTAGACCTTTTAAAAGAGGAATTTTAAAGTGAAAGCTCCAAATCAAAAATGGGCAACCAATATAACCGAATTTAATATCTCTCGAAAGAAACTGTAGTTATCGCCTATTGTTGCCTTATTTAATCAAGAAATAATTGGATATGAACTCACCGAACGGCCTGTTTTTAATCGAGTAGTTGTGATTCTCGAAAAAACATTTAAAAAGATACCTAACACACTAATTTGAGCTAACACTAGACTAAGTCTGGAAATAGCAAATGAAACAATAGCAATACTAGTCATATGAAAAAGGAATTAAACAAAGTATGTCCAGAAAAGAAAATTGTTTAGATAATGCTATCATAAAAAAACTTTTTTGGAATACTAAAATCGGAATTAATCAACATGCATAAATTTGCAAGTTTAGATGAACTAAAGCGGGAAATCAAACAATGTATAAACTAGTGCAATAGTGAAAGAATTAAGTCAAATGAGAACAAAATGTGCCCGATACAATATCGCGTTTACTATTATTAAAATTAAATATAAATTTATCCCAACTTTTGGGGGCAGTTTATTTTAGAAGCTTTTTTATTTTAAAATTATAAAATTAGTAAGCATTAAGAAATTAAATGGAAAGAAAAGAGCTAATTATAAATAAAAAACCGTTTTTATTAGGTAAGAATACAATAGATTATTGCTTTTTATAAATAGAATAAATCGTATTTATCGTTTTTTCGTCCAATAGACCATTCACTTCGTTCTGAATGAAATGAAGTTTGAAAGCCATAATTGCTGCAGTCAAATTTTTAGTGTCGTATCCTATGATTCGCAATCCTTGTTCTGCATTGAAATCAATTGGTGCTGTTTCTAAAAATTCATCAGGCCAAACTCCGAAACCTTTTTCGGCTAATATTTTCCAAGGAAATAATGCACTTGGATCTTTTTTTCTTGTTGGTGCAATATCCGCATGACCTATGATATTTTGCGTCGGAATGTTGTACTCTTTTTTTAATTTAGTCAAAAGAGCAAGTAAACTATTAATCTGTAATTCAGAAAAAACCTCTAAACCGTTATTATCCAGTTCGATTCCTATTGAATTTGAATTTATATCGGTGTTTTTTCCCCATGAACCATTGCCGGCATGCCAGGCACGTAAGTAATCGTTCAGCATTTGAACTACTTTTCCATCATCTGAAATGACATAGTGGGAACTAACCTGAGTTTCTATTGTTGTAAAGGTTTTGATAGTTTGTTGCACTGAATCTTGTGCAGTATGGTGAATAACAATTAAATTAGGTTTGCGTAAGTTAAAATTTACTGTTCCTACCCATTCTGTGTTAATACCATTTTCGAGAGGTGTTGAGCCCATTTTGAAAATTGTATCCTTATACGTATGCAATTGTTTGGTGTATAAAGTGTCAATATTCATGGACACATAAGGAATCTCAGGTAAAGGTTGCGAATCCTTATTGGATATGGTTTTTTTTAATGTTTTTAATTTAGTATCGTATATTTTTTCGCTCTTTTTAAAAGGATTTGGCGCACAAGAAGTGATGGCAACAGCAAAAATTAAATAGTAAAAAATTTTTCTCATATTGGGAATTAATTTTTGTGTTTGACAAAAAAATTATTGTTTTGCTTTCTTTTTAGATTTTGATTTTTTAGGATTTTTTGCTTCTTCATTCATAGCAATATATTTTTCCTTTTGGTCTTTGTTCAATAATTCCATTATTTTCCTATCAGTAGTTTCTGAAAGAGCTTGAATGTTTTTTATTTTGTCCACTTGACTAACTTCTGCTTTTATAAGCATGCCTTGTGTTTTTATGCTCTCCACCAGAATATTAGATATGGCAATTTCCTGAAGTGCATCAAGAATAAGTTCTGGTTTTATTCGTTCCATGATTTTTCCAACAGTTACTTCAGCAGGAATTTCTTTAGGTTTTTCCTGAGCTCTGGTTTGGTCCATTCCGCTATTCATTCTGCGATTACCTCCGTAGCCATTCCCGTAACCGTTTCCATATCCTCCATTTCCGTATTGTGCCGAAACAGCATTGGAAAAGAACAGTACAAATGCAATAATAAAAATAGATTGAATAGGTTTCATATTAGCGTTTTTGAATGAATTTAAAAATTATCTACAGTTATGATGGTTCTCCGTATAAATCAAATTCTGTTGCCTCGGTGATTTTTATCATCACAAATTCACCTGTTTTTACGTAGTGTTTAGAGGCATCAATAAGAACTTCATTATCTACATCAGGACTGTCAAATTCAGTACGACCAACAAAATGGGCACCTTCTTTTCGATCAATAATACATCTGAATGTTTGTCCTACTTTTTCTTGGTTTAAATCCCAAGAAATTTGAGATTGTAATTCCATAATTTCATTAGCACGTTCTTGTTTTACAGTATCCGGAACGTCATCTTCCAATAAATAAGCATGGGTATTTTCTTCGTGAGAATAAGCAAAACAACCCATTCTGTCAAATTTCATTTGTTGGACAAAATCTTTTAATATGTTGAAATCCTCTTGCGTTTCTCCTGGATATCCTACAATCAAAGTGGTACGTATGGCCATTCCAGGAACAGCTGCCCTAAAATCTTTTAATAGTTTAGTTGTTTTCTCCTGAGTTGTTCCACGTCGCATAGATTTTAATACTGAATCAGCAATATGTTGCAACGGAATATCAATATAATTGCAAATCTTTGGTTCGCGTTTCATGATTTCTAATACTTCCATTGGGAAACCGGTAGGGAAAGCGTAATGCAAACGAATCCACTCGATTCCTTCTACTTTTACTAATTCTTCCAGTAATTCTCCAAGTGCTCTCTTTTTATAAAGATCTAAACCGTAATAGGTCAAATCTTGAGCAATCAAGATTAATTCTTTTACGCCATTTTTGGCTAAACCTTCAGCTTCTTTTACTAATTTTTCAATAGTTTGCGAAACGTTTTTTCCTCGCATTAACGGAATCGCACAAAAGCTGCACGGTCTGTCACAACCTTCAGAAATTTTTAAATACGCATAATTTTTTGGAGTTGTAGTCAATCGTTCTCCCAATAATTCATGCTTATAATCAGCTCCTAAAGCTTTCAGTAATTGTGGTAATTCAGTAGTTCCAAAAAACTGGTCAACATTTGGTATTTCTTTTTCTAAATCTGGACGGTAACGTTCTGACAAACATCCGGTAACAAACACTTTATCAACCAGTCCTCGCTCTTTCTTGTCCGCATATTCCAAAATCATATTCACCGATTCAGCTTTGGCATTATCAATAAATCCACAAGTATTTATTACAATAATATTTCCCTCTTCGGCTTCTGGCGCTTCATGTGTAACGTCTTTTCCGTTAGCGCGTAGCTGACCCATAAGCACTTCACTGTCATACACATTTTTCGAACACCCGAGAGTGATTACGTTTATTTTATTCTTTTTTAAAGACTTAGTTCTCATAACATTAGAATCCCGATAATTTGGGAATTTTGCAAAATTACAATTTTTTATTCAAATTGAACTTATTTCAGTTCCTTTTCAGATTTTTATGAAGCTATTCCTGCTGTACGCTATAATCTCCCGAAAAAATCGGGAGGATTTTCACTTCCATCAGGGCTAAAAAAAATCCGTTTCATAATCAAGAAACGGATTCTAAATTTTATTTTTCGATGTGATTACAATTCAAACAAAAGTGACAACGAAACATTGTTATTAATGGCGTCTATGTTTGCTCCGTCAGTAAATCCTTGGTTGAAAAATCCTTGTTGAAAATTTCTTTTTGCATACGAATAGGCTAAATCTACTTTGGTTGAACCAAAACTGTATCCTAAACCTGCTGAATAACCAGTCAAATCACCTATAGTTACGGCATTTTTATAAGGACTTTGCTCGTAACGATATCCTGCTCTTAAACTCAAAGCCTCAATTTTATATTCGGCACCTATTCTTAATTCGCCTGTAGTGTCCAGCATCGAGTCCATATCGCTATTTAATCCATTAAAATACGCATCATTTTTCGGTTTGAATTTAGTGTTCCTGTAATCTTTCATTGCATAATCGATACTAATTAATCCTGTTTTTCCAAAAATATAAGCGAAACTTCCGGTTACCTTGCTGGGGGTTTGTAATTTGTAAGCTTCGTAAACATTAATGATTTGAGGGTCTACAACATCGGATGGTAATTCTCCACCCGAATTGCTGCTGACAGCAACAAGACTTTGTGATAACTCATCATTCAGGGTGTACCAAGTTGAAGATTCATACGCCAATCCCAGACGCACCTCATTCGTCAATTTTGCTATGACTCCTGCTTGAAACGAGAAACCTGTTCCGTAAGTTTTTAAATCATTGTTAAATTGTATTCGTTTTACTTTGTAATTGGAATCCAACGGATTGTTGTTGTCTTCGTAAAAACCGGATGATCTTTGATAATCTGTAAAATGGGAATTTAAGTTTAATCCTATGTATAATTTATCTTTAAAAGAAGTGGCTGCGTTGAAAGATAATTTTCCGTTATAGCCAGTGCTATAAACCGAATTTTCTTGATAATAATTTCCTCCGGTCGGAACATTTGATGAATAAGGCGAATTTTCATTATTTTCATCAACTGCATTTATGACAAAGGCTTGGTAACCCAAAAATGCCTGTTGGGCATCAAAACCGCTTAACCTAGGAAATTGGCTGTTGGGCAAATTTCTTCCTAAAAAGGAGTATAAATCAGATATGGATTCTCCCGATTCTCTATTCACAAACTGTTGCGGAACTGGCGTTCCATTATTCCCGTTGTTGGCATAACTCAAAAAATAATTAGCTATCGAATTGTTTGGATTGGTTCCTGCAGAATATAATCCATTGTCAAAATTATTGGTATTTTCATAGTTGACACCTAATGAAACTTTTTTCCAATTGCTGTTGATACCTTTGTTGTTAAACACAAAAACAGCTCCAGCTTGATTCAAATCAAAAGAATTTGTTTTTTCGGATGTTGTATTACCAAAGTAATTCGAGTTGTTTTTAGTGTCGTTATTACTCAACGTAATCCCCATTTGGTTATTTGAAAAAATTGCGGAACCTGCAGGATTAACTGTTATAGAAGATAAATCGCCTCCAAGTGCTCCAAAAGCACCACTCATAGCTCTAAACCGAGCAGTTCCGTTCAAATTGTCCTGCGAATAACGCATCGCATCCGAGATTTCTTGTGATTGTGCAATACTTGCAGTCAAGCCCAATGCTAGTAAGAATATATATTTTTTCATGTATTTCAAATTTTTTAATTTCACATTATAAAAGTAGAGAAATTAAATTATCCTCTACCGCCTCGACCACCAGAAGATCTTCCGCCACCGCCAGAATTACTTGATCTGGAACTACTATTCGAGCTTGGAGTATACGATCTCGAATTGTTATCATTTCTTGCAGCAGGCGTGTATGA
The DNA here is from genome assembly GCF_049896865.1 of Flavobacterium sp. DSP2-3-1. Taxonomy (NCBI): domain Bacteria; kingdom Pseudomonadati; phylum Bacteroidota; class Flavobacteriia; order Flavobacteriales; family Flavobacteriaceae; genus Flavobacterium; species Flavobacterium sp. DSP2-3-1. The sequence continues at coordinate 94,173 of NZ_JAFCVD010000010.1, forward strand.
TCTGGAAGGAGCATTACTTTCGTTCCGAGCATTAGTAGTAGTACCTCTTCTGCCTGGATTGTAATTAGAATTATTTTGTGATTGTACTTGGTTTCTAGAAAAAGTCGGACTTGTTCTATTCAATCGACCGGAAGAACCTCTTCCAAAATCAGTAGCGTTATTTCCTCTATACTCTGAGTTTACAGCTCTTCTATTGATTGTAGTGCTTTGTGTTCTGTTGTAGTTCCCAGAATTTCGATTACTGTTTACTGAATTTGCGTACGAAGATCCTCTACGACCTGGATTGTGAGAGTAAGCGCTGTTGTTGTTATAATTTGAATATCCCCAGTTGTTTCCATACCAATTATTCCAACCCCAATTGTTTCCGTAGAAATTATTCCATCCCCAGTTATTCCAACCAAAACCAACGTTCATACCCCAGCCAAAACCACCGTTCCAACCCCAATTATTTCCATACCAATTGTTCATACCCCAACCGTATCCGCCATTCCATCCCCAGTTATTTCCGTACCAATTATTCATTGCCCATCCGGTATCGTAAATATTGACATTTACAGTTTGAGGATTACTGCCCCAACCGGGATAATTGGGATTGTTGTTTTGTAACGTATCATTCTCTAAACTGTAATCATTATAATTATCAACATCTGTAAAGATTTCAACAGGTTGATTGGTGTTTTGTAATGACCCAAAGTAATCCTTATAATGATTGTTTGGTGCATTTTGCGTCTCAGTCACAATGGCTCTATTTGCGGTATTACCATAAATTCCGTCAGAATCATAGTAAGAACTGTTTTGGTAAGAGCCACAAGATGCCAATAAGACGCTCAAAAATCCAACAATATAGTAAATTGATGTATTTTGGAAAGAAAGAGTACTAGTTTTCATATATGTGGAGTTTTTATTGTTGTACACTACAAAAATAGTTAGTTTTGCTGAACTATTTATTTTAAATCAATAATGCAAAATTTGTGCCAAACTATTCAATATGAGTAAGAACTTAACTACAAGAGCGGAAGATTATTCAAAATGGTATAACGAGTTGGTTGTCAAAGCCGATTTAGCCGAAAATTCAGGAGTCAGAGGTTGTATGGTTATTAAACCGTATGGATATGCGATATGGGAAAAAATGCAAGCGGAGTTGGATCGAATGTTTAAAGAAACTGGGCATCAAAATGCTTATTTTCCTTTATTTGTTCCAAAAAGCATGTTTGAAGCCGAAGAAAAAAATGCGGAAGGGTTTGCAAAAGAATGTGCAATCGTTACTCATTATAGATTAAAAAATGATCCTGACAGACCGGGGAAATTAATGGTGGATCCAAATGCAAAATTAGAAGAGGAATTAATCGTTCGTCCTACAAGTGAGGCCATTATCTGGTCAACGTACAAAGGTTGGGTGCAATCGTATAGAGATTTGCCTTTGTTGATTAATCAATGGGCAAATGTGGTGCGCTGGGAAATGAGAACACGATTGTTCTTGAGAACAGCAGAGTTTTTGTGGCAAGAAGGACATACCGCTCATGCAACTAAAGTGGAGGCTGTTGAAGAATCAGAAAAAATGATGAATGTATATGCTGATTTTGCTCAGAATTTCATGGCAATTCCAGTTATCAAAGGAATAAAAACAGAAACCGAACGCTTTGCTGGAGCGGAGGAAACCTATTGTATCGAAGCTTTGATGCAAGATGGTAAAGCATTGCAAGCGGGAACTTCACATTTCTTAGGTCAGAATTTTGCGAAAGCGTTTGATGTGAAATTTGCCAATGCCGAAGGGAAGCAAGAATATGTATGGGGAACATCTTGGGGTGTTTCAACTCGTTTGATGGGAGCGCTGGTAATGACGCATTCAGATGATCAGGGATTGGTATTGCCCCCTAATTTGGCGCCGATTCAAGTAATAATTGTTCCTATATATAAAACAGACGAACAACTAGAAGCCATTACGGCCGAAGTAGAGGTTTTGGTAAAAGCATTTAAGAAATTAAATATTTCTGTGAAATACGACAATAGAACAACTCAAAAACCAGGTTTTAAATTTGCAGAATGGGAATTAAAAGGAGTTCCTGTTAGAATTGCGGTAGGTCCAAAAGATTTAGAAAATGGAACTTTTGAGGTGGCAAGAAGAGATACGTTGACAAAAGAAGTGGTTTCTAAAGATGGAATTACGAATTATATCAGTGATTTGTTAGAGCAAATTCAAAAAGAATTATTTGAAAAGGCATTAAATTACAGAAATACGCACATCACTGAAGTAAATAGTTTTGAAGAGTTTAAAGAAGTTTTAGACACTAAAGGAGGTTTTGTATCAGCACATTGGGATGGAACTGCAGCTACTGAAGAGAAGATTAAAGACCTGACTAAAGCTACTATCAGATGCATTCCTTTGGATAGAGTAGAAGAGACGGGAAGCTGTGTCTTTACAGGGGAAAGTTCAATTGGAAGAGTGTTGTTTGCGAAGGCGTATTAAAAAAAAATAATTTTTTTTGCATCTACCATTGTACGTTTCAAAAATAGTTGTATTTTTGCATCCGCATTAGAGAAGCAGGGCCCGTTCGTCTATCGGTTAGGACGCATGGTTTTCATCCATGTAAGAGCGGTTCGATTCCGCTACGGGCTACTATTTTTATTGCATGTTAAAGTATTCCTGAACTTAGAAGGAAGTTTGGCCCGTTCGTCTATCGGTTAGGACGCATGGTTTTCATCCATGTAAGAGCGGTTCGATTCCGCTACGGGCTACAAATTTCAATATTTTGATTGATAAAAACTTAGGGGATAATGGTCCGTTCGTCTAGGGGTTAGGACGCCAAGATTTCGTCTTGGTAACAGGGGTTCGATTCCCTTACGGACTACAAAAAAATAGTAAAAAGATAAAAAAGCAATAAAATGGCAAATCATAAATCAGCTCTAAAGAGAATCAGAAGTAACGAAAAGAGAAGAGTATTAAACAGATACCAACACAAAACTACTCGTAATGCCATAAAAGCACTAAGAATAGCAACTGATAAAATTGATGCTACATCTAAATTATCAAGTGTAATTTCTATGATTGATAAATTAGCGAAGAAGAATATCATTCATGATAATAAAGCTTCTAATTTAAAATCTAAATTAACGAAACTTGTTGCTAAATTGTAATTAATACAATGTTTAATATATAGAAAAAGCTCTCATTTACGAGGGCTTTTTTTATGTGTTATATTTTTTTTATTTTAATTTATTCTTTAAATATTCGAGCATGGACTGACTGATGGGTTTTGATAAAAAGTCAATTACCATTGGATATTGTTTCGATTTTTCCAAGTCCTCAGGATCAATTGTAGAAGAAAGAACAACCACTTTTATAGTGCTGAATTCTGAAAATTCTTGGCTATTAAAATGATCCAGAAATTCCCAACCCCCCATTACAGGCATGTTTAAATCCAAAAAAATTAATTGTGGATGTGGGATTCGCTTGTTTTTATTGTTGGTGTTTTTTATCGTATTGAAGTAACTAAGCGCTTCTTCGCCATTTTGTGATGTGATAATTTCATTGGAAAATGAAGATTTAGTAATTACTTTTTTGCAAAGCATAAGTGTTATGGGATCATCATCGACGCATAAAATTTGATCTAACATTATTGTCTGTTTTTAAATGTTAATGTAAAAGTAGTCCCTTGGTTAACTTCACTTTCTATATCGATAGTTCCATCCATAGTTTCGACCTGTGATTTTACTAAATACAATCCCAGTCCTTTGCTGTCTGGGTAATTGTGAAAACGCTGGTAAAGCCCAAAAACTTTATCTTTATTTCGAACTAAGTCGATTCCTATCCCATTGTCTTTAAAAGTTAAAACAACAGTATCATCAATTTGGTCAGTGGTAATAGTTATTTTTAGTTTTCTATTTTCCGATTTGTATTTGATGGAATTCGTTAAAAGGTTTAATACTATGCTTTCTAAGTAAGCTTTATTGATATTTATTATTGAAACTTTTTCAAAATCGAGTTTAATGATTGGTCTGTACAATTCAATTTGGAAATTAAGTTGACTAAAAACATTTTCAAATATTTCTTTTATCAACACCGCTTCTTTTTTGATGGAAGGATTATCTTTTATAATGATTACTTTAACAAGATCGTTGATGGTGTCGTTTAATAAATGAGTAGATTTATTAAAACCGCTTAAAATTTCCTTCAATTCTTGGTTTTCAATAGGAATATCTTCAATTAAGTTTAGTAGCCCCGTTAAATTTGATAATGGAGCTCTTAGGTTGTGCGAAGTAATGTAGGAGAACTGCTTTAAGTCTTTATTGTTCTGTGTCAGTTCTCTTATAAGCTGTTCTTTTTCCTTTTCTTGCTTTTTTTCTTCAGTGATATCTCTTTGAATGGAAATCCAGTGGGAAAGCTCGTTGTCAGAATTGTAAATAGGTATCATAGAAAGGCGCACCCAGTATTCATCTTTATTTTTAGTGTAGCTGATTGTTTCTATTAAGCATTCTTCTTTATTTTTTATTGCTTTTAAAAGCTTTTCAAGCTCATTGACATTAGAGTTTGGGCAGTTGAAAAGATCGGGAGATTTTCCAATGATTTCATCAGATTCGTATCCTGACATGATTGAAAAAGCGGGGTTAACATAAATAATATTGGGGATTTTTGCATCAAAAGAATGGGCCTCGGTAATGATTATAGAATCTTTAGATTGAGTAATAACGGTCTCTAATAATTTAAGTCTTTGTTCTTCCTCTTTTTGTTTGGTGATGTCTTGTATCGCCCCAATCATTCTGATTGCTTTTCCGTTTTCATCTTTCAATAAAAAACCTCTGTCTAAAACATATTTATAAGAATTGTCAGAACACTTGAAGCGGTATTGATCCTGCCATTTTTCGGTTTTTTGTTCAATAAAGGAATACAGTTTGATAGACATTTTGATGCTGTCTTCGGGGTGAATTTTATTAAACCACCATGTTGAATTATTGCCAACTTCTTCTGGTTTGTAGCCAAAAACATTTTCGATTCCTTTGTTCCAAGAAAAGTTGTCGTCCTGTATTTTCCAGTCCCAAATCGTATCACTGGTTGCTTTTGCTACAATATCGTATTTTTCATTTGACTCCTTAATTTCGGTATTCGACTTTTTAATTTTTTCAAATGTGGCTATGTTTCGATTGTCGTTTTTCGAGAGGACAAGTTTGAAAATTATTCCGGTGAAGAGTATAAATAATAGGTCTGTAGTAAAGGTGTAAAGCGGAAGTTTTTCATTGGAAATATATTGTAGTAGTATTTTATGACTAACAACAGCTACAAAAATTGAAATAAGAATGTAGATGATGATTACTTGATTGGTTTTGCTTTTCATTACTCAAATATAAATAATTATTGCCGAATTATTAAACATCAATGGGAACTTATTTTTCACGGTTTTTTTAAGTTCTGTTTTTGTGTCTAATAGGTTAACAATATGTAAACTATTGTATAAATATTTTTTATATCAAAATAAAGTGTACCTTTGCACCCATTAAAAATCACAGATGGAATCTATTAGAAACATTGCAATTATTGCCCACGTCGATCACGGTAAAACAACTTTGGTTGATAAAATTATGTATCACTGTCAGTTATTTCGTGACAACGAAAACACAGGTGACTTAATCCTTGATAACAACGACTTAGAGCGTGAAAGAGGTATTACTATTACTTCTAAAAATGTTTCTGTAGTATACAAAGGAACAAAAATCAACATTATCGATACTCCTGGTCACGCCGATTTTGGTGGTGAGGTAGAGCGTGTTTTGAATATGGCTGATGGCGTTTGTCTACTAGTAGATGCTTTTGAAGGACCTATGCCACAAACACGTTTTGTATTACAAAAAGCGTTAGACCTTGGTTTAAAACCATGCGTTGTTATTAATAAAGTTGATAAAGAAAACTGTACGCCTGAAGAAGTTCATGAAAAAGTTTTTGACTTAATGTTTGAGTTAGGAGCAGAAGAGTGGCAGTTGGATTTTCCAACGGTTTACGGTTCGGCTAAAAATAATTGGATGTCTGATCATTGGGAAAACGTAACTGATAATGTGGAAGCGTTATTAGACATGGTTATTGCTAATGTACCAGCTCCTAAAGTATCTGAAGGAACTCCTCAAATGTTGATCACTTCATTAGACTTTTCAGCATTTACTGGTCGTATCGCCATTGGTCGTTTAGAAAGAGGTGTGTTAAGAGAAGGAATGCCAATATCTTTGTGCAAAAGAGATGGTGTTATAATGAAATCACGTATTAAAGAATTACACACTTTTGAAGGACTTGGTCGTAAAAAAGTTCAAGAAGTAATCGCAGGAGATATATGCGCAATTATCGGAGTTGAAGGTTTTGAAATTGGTGATACAATCGCTGATTTTGAAAATCCGGAAGCCTTACAAACAATTACTATTGATGAGCCAACAATGAGTATGTTGTTTACCATCAATGACTCTCCTTTCTTTGGAAAAGAAGGTAAATTTGTAACTTCCCGTCATATTAGAGACAGGTTGAATAAGGAATTGGAAAAAAACTTAGCGATGAAATTGGGTGAAACTGATTCAGCAGATAAGTTTATGGTTTTTGGTCGTGGAGTACTTCACTTGTCAGTTCTTATTGAAACAATGAGAAGAGAAGGATATGAATTGCAAATTGGTCAACCACAAGTTATTATTAAAGAAATTGATGGTAAAAAATGTGAACCAATTGAGGAATTAACAATTGACTTACCAGAAAATCTTTCAGGAAGAGCGGTGGAGTTTGTTTCTTTCCGTAAAGGAGAAATGTTGAGTATGGAAACTAAAGGTGAGCGTATGATTATAAAATTCAATATTCCATCACGTGGAATTATCGGATTGCGTAACCTATTGCTTACTGCTACTGCTGGTGAGGCAATTATGGCACACCGTTTTATAGGATATGAGCCTTACAAAGGAGAAATTTCTGGACGTAACAAAGGTTCATTGATTTCTATGGAAAAAGGAAAAGCGATTCCTTATTCTATCGATAAGTTGCAAGATCGTGGTAGATTCTTCGTTAATCCTAATGATGAAATTTACGAAGGTCAGGTAATTGGAGAAAACTCCCGTAGCGATGATATGTGTGTGAACGTGACGAAAGAGAAAAAACAATCAAATGTTCGTTCTTCTGGAAATGATGATAAAGCTAGAATTATTCCTCCGGTTATTTTCTCTCTTGAGGAAGCATTAGAGTACATTCAAAAAGATGAATATGTTGAGGTAACTCCAAAATCTATTCGTTTGAGAAAAATATATTTGACAGAAACCGACAGAAAAAGATTTAAAATCTAATTTTATTTTTTATAAAGCTTAAAAGCCATTCGTTGATTCGAATGGCTTTTTTTATGGTTTCTAATTTCGCACTTTGCTGTTCTTGACTCAAATAAGCGTTAGAGATATTTTATTAATGTTGGTGAATATCAGAATTTATTGGAAAAAACATGCTCAGAAGGTTAATTTATGAGATATTTTTTTTTATTCTGTTATCTCTTTAAACTAAAATGGCCTTTAGCTTCTCTTCCGTCATCTAATTTTATGGCGTACCAATAATCATCAGAGGGTAAAGGCTGTCCGGTAAACGTACCGTCCCAACCTTGACTGCTGGCCGTAATTTGTTTTAGCAACTTGCCGTACCGGTCATAAATATAGATAGTAGAATTTGCATTAAAATTAGCATTTACTCCTTTTACATTCCAATAATCATTTTGGCCGTCTCCATTTGGAGTGAAAAATTTAGGTACGCCAATTAAGGCTATTTTTTGGCTCACTGTTCCACAACCATTTTTATCATTGATGTATACTTCATGTATTCCAGCAGCTATATTATCAAAGAAATTAGAATCTTGAAAAGGTCCAAACGGTGCATCAATACTGTATTCATACTCTCCTTGTCCACTTACCGTAACTGTCACCGTATTGGTTTCGGACAAATCTGTGATAGCAATATTTGTAATTTTCGCAACATCTGAAGCGGTTACTTTTATGTTTCTTATTCTGCTGCAGCCGGCAAGTGTTCTGACTTCTACAGCATAATTCCCCTCTTGATTTACATCCAAAGTATAACTTGTCTGATTCGGCAGAATGTTATTATCCCTTGACCATATGTAGGTATAATCGGTGGTTGGTGAACCGTCTTGAATGCCAGCATCGAGTTTTACAAAAAAAGTAGGAAGATTAGAGCAAACTAATTTATTTTCTTTCAAATCTTCATTTGTATCAATATTTGGTTTTGGATTGACGATTAAAGTAACTCTTGGACTCAAACCGTAACAGGCATTATTAGCAGTGCTTTCTACTCGAACCCAAATTTTTTGTTGATTTGGATAGCCTTCATTTCTGTAATTTGAAGTATTTGTTATCTCATAATTTTCGGATAAAGCATCAGCTTCATTTTTATAAAATTTAATCGAATAAGAAGAATTTGACGGTGGAAGAGTAGCTAAAATATCAGTGGCTACACTACTAAAATCGAAGGTTGCGATGCCATCCGTATCATTATTTGCTACTCCCAAGTCGTCGCACGTAGAAAACGACCGAGTGAATGAAGCTGGAATTTGGGTAGTAGATACCACCAATGTTATTTGAGCGACACTGATGCAGCCATTATTATTTTCTACTCTTGCCCAAACTGGCATGCTTCCTGAAACTTTATTTCTAAAAGCTAATGAATTGGTAATTAATTTAGTGGAATCTGTATTTTCAGCTCCGGCAAGGGAGGTGTAATAAGTGAATGTTTCCGACGGTGCATTAGAAGAAATCGCGTCATTTTTCACGGTTAAATTAAAATCAGAGAAACCATCTGTGTCATCATCACATTGTACAATTGTGACAGCATTGACTACCGGTAAAGTATAAATTGTCAAAGTAGTTTCGGAAGAAATCAAGCCACATGAATTTCCAATTTTATCCAGTTTCACTCTGTATTTATAACCATTCATTGCATTGGTAACTTTTATCAATGTTAAAGTTTTTGTTGTTGCATTCTGATATTTTGCATTATTCAGAATATTATTCCAAGTTGTTCCGTCAGTTGACAATTGCCACTGATACGTATTTCCACCATTCTCAAGGACTGTGATTGTGGTATTTTCTAACTCACAGGTTGGACTTGCCTGAGGTTGAGCGGAGATTACTATTGGCGCAGCAATTACGTAATTGTTATTTGGGATCATGTAGCCTACACCGCTTGTAACTCTCCCTTTAGTATCTACCATTATGGGGTTATTGCCTAATAATCCATTAGCATCGGGGTCACTAAAACCGGCTTCAATAACATCAAAACAGAGATCATTATCACTATCCAAATCGATGTAATTTAAAGTGCCATCCAAATCGGTGTCAGAAATGGTATACTTTAGTTTGCCGCTATCTAGACTCGTTTCAAGTCCGTCAAATAAACCATTCGTACCAAAAGCAGCAGTTGAGCCATCAATAATTCCATCGTTATTAGCATCGATAACCATACCGCCAGATTCAGTTAAATCAAAAATTCCGTCATTGTCACTGTCTAAGTCTAATATATCATACACAACTGGAAAAGGATTAAAAACATCATCGTCAGTGTTAATTCGGATTAATCCAGGTTCAAAAGCGTTATCCAGACCATTTTTATTGGCATCAATTCCAGAAAAAACTTTAAAGCCTTTGCCTTGTGCTTCAATGGTATCAGGAATTCCGTCATTATCACTGTCAATATCCAATATATCTGGAATTGTGTCTAAATCCGAATCAAAAGTTTGTGTACGATTAATCATGAAAATAGCTTTGTTTACTGTTGCGTCAGAAAGATTAGTATGAGACAGAGTAACTGAATTAGTGAGATAAGATGAAAATTGAAAGCTTCCTAAGCCAGGAGCTAATGGAGTGGTGCTTTTTAGTCTGAAACGGATTTCGAAAGATGAATATTCTGTTACACCGCTTTCAAAAATTCCGTCATAGTTAGTATCCACTAGTAACTGATTTTGCGGATCTGTCAAAGTAATTGTTTTATCGGCAGGAACTTTTAATACAAAATCACCTTCAGCATTTAAATATTCAGAAATATTAGTAGTTTGGTTTGGATTATCCTGCGATATATAATTAATGCTAATACTTTCTGTTTTTATTAGATTTAAGGTATATGATACAGAATTTATTATTCCAGCTGGAACTGCAGATACAAATCCATATAATGGTTTTCCGATAATCGTTCCGCTTCCCGTAATGGTAGCATTATAATCTGGGCTTAAGGTGGTATTCGACTGGCTTAGCAGCGAAATATTGGCTTCAGAATTATTTATGATTCCATCATTGTCCAAGTCGACGTCAATGTTGTTATTGGTACCGTCATTGTCTGAATCTAATGGGCAAGCGCTAACCGGAATTTTATCTGAAAATATAGGGTCGGTATTAGGGCAATTTGTAATACTTCCTTTTACTTGGTAATATCCCGGTTGTGTGGGTTTATATGAATTTGAATTTGCGTCGTTAATTAGATTATCATTGAAATACCACTGAAAAGTATCATACGAAGATAAAGTACTAATTTTCAAAATAACATTGGGTATACACGCGGAGTTCGCTACAGCAATTTTATCTGTAACAATTTCTGGTTTAGTGTCAAATCCGGAATAATAGCCCCCATAAGTTGCAGCGCCATTTGTACCAAAGTAAGAAACATACACTTGCCTCGTAGATTTAACTGTAATATTTCCTGCCAAATTAAAAAGGGTATATCTCACATAATTCGTATTTCCTGTTACTGGAACAGCAACGCTATTGATCGGGTTGTTATTTATGGTTACTGTAGCACCTGTTTCAGTAACAATATTCAATCCGCCATTATATAATACATTGCCAATCGATTCAATGGATGGAATATTATCCACAATGCTGGGTGTACTACAATTTAAAGGTGGAACAAAAAATAAATTTTGATTGGCGGGAGAATTACTTCCCGCAATACTTTGATACGCAAATATATTTTCTGATGATTTTACATAAAGATTCCCATTAACAAATTGGTTTCCATCAATAGCCACATAATCACCGGGATTATTTAACGTTATAAAAGGTGTGGTATTGTCATTCAAATATATAGTGGTAAGTGGTTTATTTGCAATCAACAAAACACGTTCTAACTCCATATTCAGTCCCGCACCAAGCCCTTTTACAAAAATATATTCTTTTCCTGTTTTTTCAAAAGGGACAATTTGGTCAAATCCAACGTCTCTTCCTGCAGGAAAGCCTTGAACATTAAGCAATGTGCTATTGCTCCCTCCAAAGGAACCTGAATTAACCACTACTGGTTTGTCTGATTCCACTAAAGCACCAATCATTTTAAAGCTATTGGAAACAGAATTGTTGTAGTTTTCAAGTGCTATAACATAACTTTCATTTTTGTTTAAAATAATTTCTATTGGTCCAGTAATAGAGGTGCCATTAGAAAGTCTAGTTCCGATTTCAATATTCGAGATCGTGACTTTTGTACCATTTTCTGTAGCTAAAATCGATGCAAAGTTCAATACACTAGTATCGAAAAGTGGATTAAACATTGCACCTAACCTGAAATTTTTACCTAATGCACTGTTCCCTTTTGACACCAGTCCTCCCGCATGAACATAAGTACCTGTTTGAGTAAGGCCTGCATTAACACGAACACTTACATAAATTAAATCTTCAGCTTCAACTATAAATCCTTTATTTGTTACAATGCCAATACTACTCTTTGGAGTAAACAATTGTGTGTCTTGACCTTGTCCTATAAAATAAATATAAGGTGTGTTATTTTTTACAACATCCGTAACAATAGTTGCTCCATTTGCAATAATTTTAAAATTTACATTTGTGCTGCTTGGTGTAGAAATATATAAATAATGATCCCCTGCTAAATTTGTAGCACAGGTCAATGGCGGTATGTAATGTGTTTTGCTAAATTGAGCAAAGCAACTTATTGATAAAAAAATACATAAAATAAGTAAAGTTTTTTTCATGTGTTAAAAATAGCGAAATTTATATTATCTTTTTAATGAAAAATGACCTTTAAATTTTAGTTAAATTATCATTTGTTTAAAAGTATTTTTTAATAAAAGAAGTAAATTTGAGTCAACAGAAAACAGAAAAATATGAAAAGAAATGCAACCGCAGTCTGGAAAGGTTCACTAAAAGAAGGAGCTGGGAAACTAACCACGCAAACTACCACATTAAAAGACACACAATATTCGTTCAAATCCCGTTTTGAAGAAGGAGTAGGAACAAATCCGGAAGAATTGATTGCAGCGGCGCACGCAGGCTGTTTTACTATGCAACTTTCGGCTTACATAAGCGAAGAAGGTTTTGAAATTGAAAGTATCGAAACCAAATGCGACATTGATTTTGTGGACGGAACAATTGTAACGTCACACTTAACGGTTCAAGCAAAAGTAAAGGAAATAGCAGAGGATGCTTTTCAACAATTAGTGACAAAAGCTGAGAAAAACTGTCCAGTTTCTAAAGTGTTAAATGCAGCGATTTCAAGTACAGCTACTTTAGTATAAAAGACAATTTACACAACAAAAGGCTCGATTTTATTTAAATCGAGCCTTTTTGTTTTTGATAAAAATAGTTTTCTATTTATTTCTTCATTTCCTTGCTAAAACTTTCGTGATTGCTTTTTCAGCAAGCGGAGCCATAATTTGATAACCTACGTTGTTGGGATGTACACCGTCTTCGGAATAAGCAGTTTTTAATCCGTTCCGTTCATCTGCCATAGCCGAAAAGTAATCGAGATATAGAATATTATTAGCGTCAGCGTATTTTTTTATCATTTTATTTAGTGCCAAAACTTTTTCAGCAGGATTTTGATTGGGTTTCCAAGAGAAATCGTAAGCTGGCAATACAGAACACAAAATCACTTTTATCTGGTTTGCTTTTGCCAATTCGGCCATCGAGAAAATATTATTTGCTATCATCTCTAATGTTGAAGGACCAGTATTGCCGGCAATGTCATTTATCCCCGCCAAAATAACTACCGTAGCGGGTTTTAATGCTATAACATCGGCTCTAAAACGAATAAGTATTTGTGGAGAGGTTTGGCCGCTGATGCCGCGATTAACGTATGGTTTTCCGGCGAAATATTCAGGATTTAATACACTCCAAAATTCGGTTATGGAATCGCCTATAAATACTATTCTTTTGTCTCCTTGTGCTACCGGTTTCAAATTCGCATTTTCATTTTGATATTTATTTAAATTCGGCCAATCCTGCGCGCGTACTTTTCCTCCCATAATGATTGATAAAAATAATATGCTGTAAATTAATTTGATGTTTTTCATTTGTAAACGAATTTAAAATGCACAAAAAGGAAATTTTGTACTAACGAATTAAAACCAAACAACCTTCCATTTATATTCGAAAGATACAGAAAAGGAAGGTTGCGATTTAGTTTTTAGTATAATTTAATCAAACAAGTCGGAAGATAAATACCTATCGCCTCGGTCACAAATAATAGCGACAATGACTCCAGATTCTAATTTCTCAGCTATTTTTACGGCAACTGCCACGGAACCACCACTGCTCATTCCTGCAAAAACTCCTTCTTCAAGTGCCAAACGTTTAGTCATGGCACGTGCTTCCTGCTCCGAAACTTCTATGATCGTATCTACTTTCTTGGCATCAAATATTTTGGGTAAATATTCCTGAGGCCATTTTCTGATTCCCGGAATTTGGGACCCGTCGCTGGGTTGCGCACCTACAATTTGAATCATAGGATTCATCTCTTTTAAATACGTTGACGTTCCTATAATCGTTCCTGTTGTTCCCATTGCCGCAACGAAATGGGTAACGGTTCCTTCCGTATCATTCCATATTTCGGGACCTGTCGTTTTATAATGCGCTTTCCAGTTGTCGTCGTTTGCAAACTGATTAAGCATGATGTAACCGCCTTCGGCTACTTTTTTATCGGCATAATCTCTGGAGCCAATTATTCCGGTTGCTGCGGGTGTCAAAATTACGGTTGCGCCATAAGCACGCATGGTTTGCATACGTTCTATGGTGGAATCTTCAGGCAAAATCAATTCGATTTCGATTTTAAATAATTGCGCAATCATCGCCAAAGCAATTCCGGTGTTACCGCTCGTCGCTTCAATAAGTTTGTCGCCTTTTTTAATATCTCCTCTTTCCAATGCCGATTTTATCATGTTGTACGCCGCACGATCTTTCAAGCTTCCTCCGGGATTATTTCCTTCCAGTTTCAGTAAAAGTTTTACGTTTTTATTTTGTATCAAATGGGTAGATTCGACTAAAGGTGTATTTCCTATTAAATCTAATATTTTTTGTGGTTTCATGCTGTTTAAAGTCTTGTGTTTGAATTGTAGTAATCTGATTATTCCTTAAATTACAATACGTATTTATTGGTAAAAACTATTTATAAAGCGCTAATTTTAAAAACAGCAACAGCAACAGCGGAAAAGAATGTTTTTGTATTTCGGTGACATTTTCAAAGGTTTTAAAACGAACCACAAAGATATTGAACTATTTCGGAATATTACTTTGATGGACTTAAAGCTATCGAATTTATTGAGACAATTTTGTTAAATAAATATTCCGTGAAGACGGTGTTTACGATTGTTTCGTGATTTTTGAAACTAAAGAATTATTTCATACATACTTATTTTCAATGTCCTCATATCATTATTTAGTTTTGATACCAACGTTTTTTTTAAATTAGCTAATAAATAAAAATCTTTGAAAAGTACTTCGACTTTTATAAGTGATATTTCTAAAAAAGTAATTTTCAGTTGCGGATAAAGTAGCTTCTTTTGGCGGAAGCTGGAAATGTATCATTTTCTTTGGTGTATTTATTTTGTTGCGAATATTGGCCAAAATTTATATTCCGATGAATAACGGTTTTGATAAGTATCCGTTTATTTTATTGAATCTAATTTTGTCGTGTCTTGCCGCACTATAAACTACGGTAATTATGAACAGTCAAAATCTACAGGAAGTAAAAGACCGCGGCAGACCCAAAAAAGATTATATACTAAATCTAAAATCAGATCTTGAGATCCAAATACTTCATGAAAAACTGGATTATTCGATTATGCATCAAAAAGAAGAATTAATAGAAATTTAGAAAGTGCAAATCGAAATGATGAATGATATTTTGACCAGGAGTAAATTGCTTTTTTTGTTTTGAAGTCAAAAAAAAATAATGTGTTAATAGTGCTTAAAATAATAACCCGCAATCATAAAAGCACCATTGAGGATTGCGGAGGTAATGATGATTTTTTTGTAACTCCTATTTTTGTCGATAAGATTCAGACCTAGAATTCCTAAAAATAACAACGTAGTAAAAATGGCCGGATACATCTTAAAAGCACCTACGAAATCGCCTTGCAAAAGCAGCAAAAATCCTCTCTGAAAACCACAGCTTAAACACTCCACTCCAAAAAGAGTTTTGCTCAAACACGGCATCATGTATTTTTCTAAATCCAATGGTTTTTCTTTTTACAATTCTACGAAAAAATAAGAAACTTTTTCAATATTAAATGAAGCAATTTTAAATTCATTACTTTTGGAATATTATATTTTAAAAGATGAAAAAGTTTATAATTCCTATAATGATTATCGCCATTATTGTTGCTTTATATGAGCAGGTAAGTGCCGAAAAAAATGTGTATGTAATGATAATCGCCATTGTAATTTTCATGATGGGAATGATGCAATTGAGTGCCAAAACGCCAAGTAAGAATCAAGATAAAGAAGACGAAAATGTTTGACAAGGGAGATAAGGTTTCAGTGCTGGATGAAGCTATGAACGGGGTAGTGTTATCTGTTAAAGAGCAACAGGTAACGATAGAGACAGAGGATGGATTTACGATGACATTTTTTGTCAATGAATTGATTAAAGTAAAAGATTCCAGTAATTTAATGGATTCTATAAGAAGAATAAATGTAAGTGAAGTTTCAAAAGAAAAGGAGATCCCAAAACCAAGAAGTTTTGTTAAAGAAAAGAAATCAAAACATGAGATTTCAGCTCCGGAGTTTGATTTACACATTGAAAAACTAGTTCCAAATAAACACGGAATGTCTAATTATGATATTTTGACTTTGCAGACTGAAACAGCAAAACGCCACATAGAATTTGCCATTCGGAATCGTATTCCTAAGATTGTTTTTATCCACGGAGTTGGTGAAGGAATTTTAAAAGCAGAGTTGGATTTCCTTTTAGGGCGTTATGATAACATTGCTTTTCAAGAAGGCAACTATCAAAAATATGGGCAAGGAGCCACTGAAGTTTTTATTAAACAAAGTGCCATGTAGGTAGTATTGTTTACATTAAAAATAGAAAAAAAGAATCCCGATTTTAAATGAATTTTCTAATTAAAATTCATTTAAAATCGGGATCTTTTTTGCCGTAAAAGCAGCTTTTTTTAGCGTTGAATTTTGATTGAATTCAGCATTAATTCGTAGTTAATAATTCACCGTAGATGTAATTATCGCCCAAAATAAAATCGCTGTTTCCTTTCTTCATTTTTACTTTTTTAAGGACAACGGTGTGTTTGAAGCCGTTACCAAAAACAGTGGTAGTTACTTCGACTATACCGCTTGTATTAGCAACTCCAGCCACTCCAATCCATTCTTCAGTCACTACGGGTGTTGCCGGAAAAGTAGCATTACAAAAATAAGCGCCAGTTACTAAACCAGAGAATAATCGGTAGGTAAGTTTGTTTTTTGTTTCACTTATCAATCCGGTTCTTGGAGCATTTAGCGGTGTTGCTTCATTAACAATTAAAGCAGAATCAACATCAAGAATTAGTGCTTCGCTACTATTGTAATCATATAATTGCTTCGAAGCGCTGCATTGTTCAAGAGTCTTATTGAATGCGAAAGGCAGAGGCGTTGCCGCAGTCAAATAGTCTCCAAAAGCGAATGTCTCATATACTTGAGTGCCATTCCCTTTGTCAAAGGTGATGTTTTTAAAGGTGATATTATGGTTATATCCTGTAATTGTCGTTCTGTTATCTGTTTGATTTGTGGTTTTTACAGCAGTTGTATTTATCACTATTTGTCCGCCTGTAGCGGTCCATTGATCCGTGACGATGGGAGTTGCTGGCGGTATTGATTCGCAGATTGTCAAATTGCTTACTAGACCATTATAAAAACGATAAAGAACGCGATTGGAATCACTGATCGTAAATTCTTGTGAAGTGGTTTCCGTTGGGAAAGTAATTCCGGTTGCTTCAAAAATAAGTGCTTCACTGTCTTTTAGTTTATAAATAATGCTATTTGTGGGACATTTTTGTGCGATAACATCTTCGAAATTGATGTCTTCTTGAATTAAATCGCCATCATCACAACCATTTAAGAACAGGACAAAAACCAACAAGCTAAGGACTCTTTTCATTTTTATAATATTTATAACAAAAATAGAATTTTTAATTTGTTCCAATTACATTACCGTTTAAAAATAGATTATTTAACAGGGTTTTAAGTATTATATTCGAATAATTACACTGTAAATATCAAATATTAGTTGGCGGTATTGTGAGGATTGCTGTCATTCAAAGCCAATTGGATTCGTTATCTTTGCACCAATTTAATACTGTTCATGAAACTTAACAAATATTATTCGGCTGCTTTCATAGCTTTTTTTATATGGGGTTTTTTTAGTTTTGCTTTAAAACCCTTGCATAATTATCCTTCTTTGGATATTTTGTTTTATCGGGTATTTTTTAGCGTGATTACGATGGTATTAATCAATGTTGTTTTCCGCAGAAAAGTAATGCGACAAAATTGGAATCATTTCAAAAACATCTCTTTTAAACAGAAGAGAAATGTTGTTTTATTGACACTTGGCGGTGGCGTGTTTCTCTCCTCAAACTGGTTTGTTTACATATATGTGATGAATCATGTCAGTGTCAATGCGGCATCACTAGCCTATTTGATTTGTCCAATTGTAACGACTGTTTTTGCCTTTTTTATGTTGAAAGAAACGCTCAGTAAATGGCAGTGGGTCGCTGTTTCAATCAGTTTTTTTAGTTGTATATTATTATCATTCAACCATTTTCAGGATATATTCTACAGCCTTATTACCGCGGCGACATATGCGTTCTATTTAGTGAGCCAACGAAAAAATAACGATTTAGATAAATTTTTGGGGCTGACGATTCAGTTGATTTTTACAGCAGTTGTACTGCTTCCTTTTTATCCAAAATACAGTGGAGTAATTCCTATGGAGCCTTTATTTTATAGCTGTATGTTTATGATTGTGGTGTTTTTCACCATTATTCCATTGTTTTTAAATCTTTATGCGCTAAAAGGAATCAACTCTTCTGCGGTAGGAATTATGATTTACATCAACCCTATTATTAATTTTTTATTGGCCATATTTTATTACAAAGAGCAAGTAAGTTTCATTCAATTGTTCTCTTATTTTCTAATTTTGGTATCGATAGTTGTTTTTAATGAAAGAATACTCTTTTCCAGAAGATCGAAAATGATTCAAACAGAAATCGAGGGTTTAAAATAATTTTATAATTTTAAAAAATGAAAAAAGTATATCTTGATAACGCCTCCACCACTGCGATTCGCCCCGAAGTAATTCAGGAAATGACCAAAGTTTTAATGGAGGATTACGGAAATCCCTCGTCAACACATAGTTTAGGACGTACCGCAAAAAATATCTTGGAGCTATCCAGAAAAGCAATCGCCAAAAATTTGAATGCTACGGCTCAGGAAATTATTTTTACTTCTTGCGGTACGGAAGCCAACAATTGGATTCTTCGTTCTGCCGTTAAAGATTTGAAAGTAAAACGAATAATTACCAGTAAAATCGAGCATCATGCGGTTTTGTATACGGCTTTAGCATTAGAAAAAGAGTATGGTATTCAGGTAGATTATGTTGCAATAAAATCGAATGGGCAAATTGACATCACAGATTTGGTGGAATTACTTTCGCAGGAAAAGAAGACATTAGTTAGTTTGATGCATGTGAATAACGAAACAGGAACCGTTCTGGATTTGGAACGAATAAGCCGCATTTGCCAAGAGCACAGCGCATTATTTCATTCGGATACGGTGCAGTCTGTTGGAAAAATAACAATCGATTTACAGAAATTATCGGTTGATTTTATCGTAGCCAGTGCGCATAAATTTCATGGACCAAAAGGAGTTGGATTTGCTTTTGTTAGAAAAAACTCCGGGTTACAACCATTATTTTTTGGAGGTGAACAAGAAAAAGGACTTCGGGCCGGAACTGAGGCTTTGCATCAAATTGCCGGAATGGCAAAAGCATTGGAATTGTCGTACAGTAATTTAGAAAGGGAACGAAATCATATTTTTGAATTAAGAAATTATTTAATTAGCCAACTTGAACTTGAATTTCCAGCTTTTGAAATCAATGGAAATGTTGATGGATTTTATACGGTTTTGAATGTTTTATTGCCTTTTTCAGCGGATAAAACAGCAATGATTTTATTTCATTTGGATATGAAAGGGATTGCAGTTTCCCGCGGAAGTGCTTGCCAATCCGGAAGTATCAAACCTTCGCATGTTTTAGCCGAAATGCTTTCGAATGAAGATTTAAAGAAACCTAGTTTACGAATTTCTTTTAGTCATTTCAATACAAAAGAAGATATTGATGCACTTATTGTTGCACTAAAAACCATATAAAAGTTCTGCGGTACAGCAAATCTTTAGTGGTATTTAGGTTCTCATTCGCTTCGTTTTGGGTATTAATTAATTTTTAGATAACTGTTCAGGCGTATTTTTCCATAATTAAGCGCGCTTTAAAAAAGCATAAGGTCGATTCTGCTCCTTGATTAATATTGATGTGTTTGTCTTCTAATCCATCGTAAGAAGCGCCGTTTGCCGGATTGTACATGATTTGTTTCAAATG
Organism: Flavobacterium sp. DSP2-3-1; assembly: GCF_049896865.1. Taxonomy (NCBI): domain Bacteria; kingdom Pseudomonadati; phylum Bacteroidota; class Flavobacteriia; order Flavobacteriales; family Flavobacteriaceae; genus Flavobacterium; species Flavobacterium sp. DSP2-3-1. Next base: position 114,037 of record NZ_JAFCVD010000010.1, read on the forward strand.
ATTATTTCCTAAAAACCAGATAAAAGCGAGTTTTAATTGGTCTTTATATTTATTATTTTGCGTAATTTCATAAAATAAATCCAATGCAATTATGGTAGTTGCCACTTCAATTGGCTGTTCGCCATAGAATATTCTTTCGTTTTGTTTTTTAAACCAACCTCTGTTCGAAATTACTTTCAGTTGTCCTTTCATGAAATAATGAGAAAGCAAAAAGTCGAATGTGATGAGTGCAATTTTTTTATATTTTGGATTTTTGGTGATTAAATAACTATACATCATGGCTTCGGGCAGCACATTATTAGCGTAGGTCATGTAATCTTCATACCAGCACCAATTCTCAGCTGAATTAATTTTATAATGATGTAAAAGTTTATCGGCAAGTGTCGTAATGTGATTTTTGATTTCGCTGTCTTTGTACGTTTCATGATAGAGGTAAAGTCCCTTTAAAGCATAGGCTATGGCTCTGGGAGATTTAAAATTATCAATCTTTTTTATCGCTTTGTCCCAGCATTTTACCGCTCGACAGATCATGTCCAGCGGTAAGTTTTGTCTGTTAGAAATCACAGTTCCCAGACTCCATAACGCTCTTCCATTGGCATCTTCCAGATTTACTTCTCCGTTTTGCTTTGTTAGCTGATTGTTAAAGTCTTTGTAATTGTAAAACCAGCCGTCATGTTGTTGTATACCTTCAATAAAGTTCAAATAAATATTTGCTAATTTTAAATTCTCATTATTGGGGTAAGCTTTGTTATACATCACCATATTGATTAATGCTCTGGCATTATCGTCTAATGTATAGCCTGATTTAGGATCAGGCTGGCTGAATTTTGAAAACTGAAGAATTCCAAAATTGGTAGTCATTTTTTTTATGTGGTCTAATTTTATAGTTGGAAAATTGAATTTCAAATCATCTTCTCTGTTTGTTAATTGGTCAAACAAAAGGCGGTATTGTATCGCAATATTCTCCCAATTTGTTGCACGAGCCATAGAAAAAGCATTTTTTCCCAATGCTATTCGTTGCTCTTTATTTTCAATAAGATAGCGTATTGCTTTTTCAAATTCTTTTGGATTATCGAAATTTTTTAACAGGATTCCATTACCATTGCCTAGCGATTCGACAGCATGTGGTATTGGAGTGGAAATCACAGCGCAACCACTACTCATAGCATACGCAAAGGTTCCACTTACCGCTTGATTTGGGTCTTTTGAGCAAAATAAATAAATTTCGGATAAAGTTAAAAATTCCAATAACTGTTCTAATTGAAGATATTCATTAATGAAAATCACATTGTTTTCCAGATCGAGTTCCTTTACAATAGAAGTAAGTAAATTTCGATATTTTTCTCCTTCTGTTTTTAAAACTTCAGGATGTGTTTTTCCTATAATTAAATAAATAACTTCAGGATGTTGAGTCACAATTTCCGGTAATGCATGCAATACGGTTTCAATTCCTTTATTTTCACTAATTAATCCAAAGGTTGATAAAACCACTTTGTCTTTAAAACTATATTTTTTTTTCAGCACCTTTTTTTGTTCCCAAAGCACGGTATGATTGCCGTGAGGAATAACTACCGTTTTAGAATGCGGACAGTTGTAATAATCGCTCAAAATTTCCTTTGATTTTTTGGTAAGAACAACGACTTTATCGGATAAATCAGTTAAGGCATAAACCACTTTTTTTCTTTTTTCATCCGGATTAGGTAGTACAGTATGGAAAACGGTTACAATAGGTTTGTTAAGCGCTAATATGAAGGAAAGAATATGATCACCATATTCCCCTCTAAAAAGACCAAATTCATGTTGAATGCATACAAGTCCAATATCGTTACGTTCATTTATTTTTTCAGCAACAAGCCTGTAATGTACTAAAGAATCTACGGGCAAGATATAGGTAACTTCTTCTGTGTACTGGAATTCCTGATCCCTATTTTGCAAAGCGCACACTTCCACGGGAAGGGTATCTCCAAAAACAACATACAAGGCATTGACAATATCATTGGTAAAAGTTGCTATTCCACATTCTCTTGGAGGATACGAGCTTACAATTAGCATTTTTATTCCTTTCTCGATTTTCATAGCGTTATTTTTCAGGGTTGTTTTCTCAGTTCGAGAAGTAATTCGTTCAGGTCTACTTTTGCAACAGCAATATTTTTGTCGGCCACGCCGTAATAAATGTATAAGTCGTTTCCAAATAACGCATGTCCCGTTGGAAAAACAACATCGCTTACTTCGCCTTCTATTTCCCATTGTTTTGTAGGTGAAAACAACGGAAATGGTAATCTCGCAATTTCAATTTTCGGATTGTCCAATTGTAATAAAGCGGCTTTGGTATGATATATCTTTCCCTTGACAGTTTCTTGTACACCATGATAAATAAGTAACCAACCATATTCTGTTTCAATGGGCGGACCGCCTGCGCCAATGTAATTCACTTCAAATGCATCCTTTGGATCCAGTACAATGTGATCCACGAGATTTATAAGATATTCTTTCCAAAAAGACTCGGTTAAATCCTTGAAATCCTCAAATTCTACAATTTGAATTCCGGGCCAAATTCGATGCAATAACATAAATTTCCCATTTATTTTCCGTGGAAACAACACCACGTCTTTATCCCTGAGCAATCTAAATTCATCTGCAACCAATCCTATTTGAGCAAAAAGATTGTAATACTTATGGTATTTTGGGTTGAGTTTATTACGGTCACAACAGTTTACAAAATTTTCATATTCTTGGTAATTGACATGTGGCGTTATGATACCGTGTTTTTCAAAATGAATTAAATCTTTAGAAGTGGCAAGTGCTCCCATTGCATTGACACCATCATAGGCGGTATAAGTAATATAATAGGTATCTTCAATTTTGACAACACGGGCATCTTCCACACCGTGTTTTTCATATTCAAAATCACGCGTAATTAGGGGTTTTTCGTGGCGTTCAATTACCTTTACAGGACCATCCATCTTGGCATAACCTATGGTTGAATAATTTCCGTGTTCCACTGCTCGGTATAAAATATGAATTGTATTTCCTTCCTGATAAATCCCAGGATTAAGCACGCCATTATTTTCAAATTGGTGCTCGGTGGGACTTAGAATTATTCCTAATTTTTCTATTGTAACCATGTTGCAATCGTCTTTTATGTAAATCTAAATTCAAAGTAATATCCAAAGTTATTTTTGTTGCTCTTCCTTTTTTTGTTCTTTCAATTTGGCTTTTTCCTGTTTTCTAAAATAGCCACGAAATAAAAAATTGTGTTTCAAGGCTTCTAAATTTTCATTTAAACGGAAACTCGCATCATTAATATTAGTCATAGTGGAATCTATTTTATGAACTAATTTCGGGTCATTTGCAAGGTAATTTATCGCTCCTTTTCCATCTTTTATATTCATAATTGTAGTATCTACTTTGCTTATTATTTTATCTATTTCAATGCCTGTTTGCTTCAAATTGCGTACTATTGCTTTAAGATTATTGGCAACAGCTGTATCTTTCAAAACACCGATTACATTGTCTTTGTTTTCTAAAGAAGAGATAAGTCGGTTTAGTTTTATCATCGATTCCGAACTTCCTTTTCCTGTAATTTTCAGATAGAGCATTGTTAATTTGAGATCTTTAGCTAACATTGAATCTTTAATCAATAAACCCACAGTGCCCGTTCCCTGATTGATTTCTTTTGTGATTTTAAGTAAATCTGCCGTCAAAAGTGCTGCATTTTTATTGGTTTTACCAAGTGTATTCAGCATATCATCAGTGCGAATGCGGTTTAATGTTCGAATCTCATCTCCTGGTATTATTGAGGCGGCTATTTCTTTACCGGGAATAATATTGATAATCATATTGCCTACCAAACCATCAGAACCTATTGTGGCAATTGCATTTTTCCTGATGTGTGGAAAAATGGTTTTGTCAATCAGCATATCGACTCTGATCGCCGTATCGTTAATCATTGCTATACCGCGAACCGTTCCCACATTTATTCCGGAATAGCGTACGTTGTTTCCTAATTGTAAGCCACTGACATTATTGAAAACCGCAGATAATTTATTGGTTTTACCAAACATTTGTTGCTTATCGCCAATAAAATATACGGCGAGTATAAACAGCAATAACCCGATTATTACAAAAAGTCCAAGACGCAATTTTTGTGATGTCGTTTTTTCCATTTTATTCTTATTTAAAGAAAGCTTGAACTTTTTGATCTTTCGAGAGGGATAATTCATCAAAAGTGCCTTCGGAATAATTGATGCCATCGACCAATAAAATCATTCGGTTCGAAATTACTCTGGCGCAATCCACATCATGGGTAATGATAATTGCCGAAGTATTGTATTTTTGTTGGATAGACATCATCAACAGCAAAATTTCTTTTGCAGTAATGGGATCTAATCCCGTCGTAGGTTCATCATACAAAATTATTTTGGGTTGCAGAATCAATGTTCTGGCCAAAGCAATTCGACGTTTCATTCCACCCGATAACTCTTCAGGCATTAAATTAATCGTGTGAGCTAATCCCACGTTTTCCAAAGCTTCCATCACTAATTGTGTGGTGTCTTTGATAACTCCAAACTTTTTTTTGTGCCTTCGCAACGGGAATTCCAGATTTTCCCTGACCGTCATCGAATCATAGAGCGCGCTTCCCTGAAAAAGAAATCCAACCTCAGTCCGTAAATCGTCCAGTTCCTCGCGGTCGAGTTGCGTTATGTCTTTTCCCATCACAATGATAGAGCCGCTATCGGGCTGTTCCAGCCCAATTAAACATTTAATCATCACTGATTTTCCGGAACCTGATTTCCCCATAATCACCAGATTTTCGCCTTCATTCAGCACCATATTAAAACCATCCAAAACATGATTGTCACCATAGCTTTTTCGCAAGTCTTTGATTTCTATAATTCGGTTAAGATTTGGTGTCGGGGTGGTCATAATCATCATATATCATAAAATATACCGGTAACAAAAACAGCAATAAAGTCGATAATAAACAGCAACATCGACGTAAAAACTACTGCCGAATTAGCTGCTAAACCCACACCGGCCGTTCCTTTCTTGCAATAATATCCTTTGAAACAGCCAACTATTCCGATCGCAAAACCAAAAAAGAACGTTTTGATGGTTGCAGGAATTAAATCACCAAATTCTAGTGCATTAAAAACTTGGTTATAATACAATAAAAAGGAAACTCTTCCTTTGATATTTTCCACAAGAAAAGAACCGAAAATTGCGATAGCATCTCCAAAAAAAACTAAAACGGGCAACATAAAAGTCGTAGCAAGTACACGAGTCACCACTAAATATTTGAACGGATTAGTACCGGAAACTTCCATGGCGTCAATTTGTTCTGTAACCCGCATCGAACCTAATTCAGCGCCAATACCTGATCCGATGCGTCCTGCACAAATCAGAGCCGTTATGATAGGACCGATTTCTCGGATCAGTGAAATGCTAACCATAGATGGAATCCAGGAAACGGCGCCAAATTCCTGCAGTGTGGGACGCGATTGTAGCGTGAACACCAAACCAATAATAAATCCCGTAACGGCAACAAGAAGCAGGGAACGATTTCCCATATTAAAACACTGCCGTAAAAACTCTTTAAACTCCGTAGGACGTTTAAAAGTTTCTTGAAAAAAACGGGCTGAAAAATAGGAGAGTTCGCCAATTTCGAGTAAAACAGCTTTGAATAATTCAGTTATTTTAGAAATAGTATTCATAAGCAAATGAATTAGTTTTCAACAGAACTTAGCCACTCAAATATATAGTTATTTATCTGATTATCATATTTATTAAGGATGTTGTTTGCCTATAATATTGAGGGTTTTGTCGGGAAAATGACGATTTTAAAAAAGAGAGACATTTTTGCAATCGTTATTTTTATCCGGGCGAATAATTTCAATTTTAAAATTACAAATACAGATGTGATTTTTGATATAATGAAGGTCAAAAAAGCCATGATTTAATCGGATAATACTATTATTTACTGATGTCCGGTAAAACAATTTAGATGATTATGAATCGAAAATATTTATCAGTTATTGACTCTTATTTATCATAATTGGAGAAATCCGTTTAATTTGTAATGATCTGTGGCTAAATTACAAGTAACAAATCAATCGTATTTTCATTTTTTATATTGCTGCTTGCCTATATCTTTTGTGTTTTAAATCCATTTTTCTAATTACCCTGCACCTAAAATAATGCTTGATACTGCTAAAGTCAGCAGTAATTCATTAAAAGTGAGTGGTTGCGTCTTAAAAATTTCATTAAAAAAAGGCATGTAAATAATCACTAACTGCAATGTAACAGTAAGTAGCAATTCGTCAACCAATAGTTTGTCAGAGAAAAAAATAATTTTAAAATAGAATCCCGTCCGGAACCAATTATCATTATACGGCCCAAGTAAATAAAATAAAGCATTGTAAAAGCCATAGTTTGCTAGTGCATTTTTGCAAAATAAATAGCACAAGCCTTCCCGTCTTATCTGCACAAATTTAAGTAACGGAACCCAGTGTTTCCAAGGCTGGTAATTTGCGAATAAGTGCGTTGTTTTTCGCTATTTTCTTATCACCAAAAGCCAATTCAATAGTTACTAATGCTGGTAATGTTTCCGGAATTGCGGCAACATTAAGGGAAATAGAAGTTATCAACATTATTATTATTATTACAGATGCTCCCCGCAACCACCAGATTACGAATATGATTGTGCAAATAATGAGTATTACGATAAACAATCGTTTGCCAAAAGTGGCGAATCTATTTTATAATGGCGTTGTGGTTTCATCCGTTTGGATCATTTTGGCAATATGGCCAGTTTCGTTTGAATTCCAGTTGCCAATACAGATCCTAGCGCTCAGTCATTAATAACCAAAATGCAGTTGTAACCCATATTCTTTTGGTCTTCAATAACGTAATTTACCTCTGGAAGTTCCTCGGTACTTTTTTTACATTATTGGACTCGCCGATAAGTGTTATTTCGTAAAATTTTGTTTGATGTGTTTTAAAAAACCGAATTTCAGCTGGAATAACATTGGCGGCCTCCAGAACCACAACATCTCCGGGAAGCAAATTTGAAGTTGGAATGTCGATCTTTTTTCCTTCACGTAAAATTCGAGCTTGACTTCCCGCCATATTTTTTAGTGCCTTCATTGCTTTTTCGGCTCGATATTTCTGAATAAATCCTGCAGTATCATTACTGATAATAATGGCAAGAATTATTTTCGTATCCGTAACATCACCGTACCCGCTATAATTGCCGCTGCAATCAGAATCAGAATTATGAAATCAAATACTTGAGAAAGAATCATCTGTAAAACAGTCTTCTCTTTTGTATCTTCTCTTTGGTTTTCCCCATGTTTGTAAAAGTGGTTTGATACCATTACTTCATCTAGCCCGCTTGGAGTTGTAATCAACAACTTCGTCATTTCTGATCGTCGGAGTATATGCTAGTTTATAGCTTTTATTTATTTTTTATGATACAAGAATCCCATCATGACTGCATAAGCTGCAGCAATTAATTTAATATCAATGGCAATTTTTTACTTTTTTTCTTCTGTAAAAACAATTTCGATAATGCCATTGCCGTAATGATAATGGTGTCAAGAACGGGTACAATATGATTGGGATTTGTAAATTGAAAAGTATGACCTTTTGTGTTTAACATATTGTCAAGAGCCAGAATTGCAATATTATAAAAGTACTTCTAAAAATAGTTTCAATTACGGGATCGATAGTTCTAATCCGGATTGCGGCTTTGGACACTACCATTTCGGAAAGTAAAGTGGAAGATGCAATGAGTAAAGTACCACAAAAACTCTGTCCCAAATAGCTTGGTTCCGCAAGACGTTTTCCAAAATAAGGCAATAGCATGGCAACTGCCATTAAAACAATAGCATTCGTTGAATTAGGAACAACTACCTGTTGTAAGATGAGCGAATAGGTATTTTTCTTCACGTCCCGATGATTATTTTCTTTCTTATCATAAAGAAAAATAACCCCAATCGTTACAAGGTAAAATTATAAAAATAGTAGACTGAATTCTCCAATCCATAGCTTGGTTCCAAAGAAATCAGGCACTAAAATAGCGAAAGCCACCATGCGTAAAGGATGGCTCCAAAAGATGTGACAATGATAGCACCGGTTTGCGCAACAGAAGTCAGTTTTTTTTTGATCGTAAAACAAATCCATCGTGGAGAAAATAAGGATATTGAAAGCGCAACTTTCCAAGATATTAGTAATAGCAAGATCCGCAGCATTCAGAAAAACTACAGAACTAATCTGATTGATCAATTTAGGCATGGTGGTAACTGTCGCCAACAAAATAATAACCCTTCACATTTTTCCACAACCCATCATAACGACCATCATATTAACGTATTTAGAAAGTTGCAAACCCGTTGTTACACTTACTGTTGCTGCAAGCAGAAACCCGATACAATTTAGATATAAAGCATTCGTATAGCTGTAATTATTTTCTTCGCGTCTTTAGTTTCGTTGTATGATTGTTTTGGTCAACAATAATACAAGGGTTTAAATAAATTAATTTATTAAAGTAGAGGCTGCTTTTAGAGACAACTTTACTTTCGTTTCGGGTGTAAAGCAGAATTATTTAATTGGGATAGTCAGCAACGGAATGGGAACATGATAAACCGTTTTTTTAGTTACACTTCTGTGAAAAATACGATTCCAAATTCCTTTTCTTTTCAAAGGATTCATCACAATCATGTCGGTTTTATCAATCAGCGTTTCCTCTAAAATGGTTTTTGAAATGTCTTTTCCAACAGTATGATGATAAGTAAATTCAAAATCTTTAAAGTGATTTTGGATTGTTTTTTTATACCTATCATAATCTTCATCTGCAGTAAATAACGTTATTCCCCAATCAACATGTAAAATGTTAATTTCAGCATTGAAAGTCCGGTTAAATTCCAATAACGATTGAAGCATCTTCCTATCTTTTTTGGAATAATTGGTTGCATATGTAATTTTTTCGGGCACTTTAAATTTATACTTATTTGGGATGGCTAATACCGGACAAGGAGCGTTGATGATTACTTCGGCGGTAAAACTTCCTATGAGTTTTTCTTTCAAACCACTAGCACCTTTGGTCCCCATTACAATTAAATCGGCTTTGCTTTTTTTGCAAAAATCAATAATCTTTATACCTTCCGGACCCTGATCGACATGAATTGAAATAGAAAGATTAGGATTTTTTTTTACAATAGAATTACTCATGGCAGTAAGCCTGTTTGTTACTTTTTTATGGGCTTCCATATTTTCTTTTTCGTTTAGAGCAAGAAGGTAAAAACCGCTTTCATACGGAATGAAACTGTGATACAAAATGAGTGAAGCGTCCCAAAGTACCGCTAATTTTACAGCATAATGAATAGCGGAATCTGCCGGAATCGAGAAATCTGTTGGCACAAGTATTGTTTTCATAGCTGTAAAAATTATTTTTAGCGGTCGTTTATAATAGCTACTTTTTATTTATTGGTTGTTGCTTGCTTAAATAGATGGACATGACTATTATATAATTTTATTTTATATGAACGGCATTAGAATTTTTCTATTTTTAAAATAGTAAAATACAAATTTAGTCAGGTTAGATTCAATAGGGACATATTTCAACTTTCGTACAAACGCAATCTGTTTTTGAGAGCGGTTAATTCATTCTGTAAAGCATCAATCTTTTGTAGCAAATTAAAAACAATATCAATTCCTTCTATGTTAACGTTCAGTTCCTGATGCATGCGAACCATTTTTTCGATTTCATAAACTGCATCGGAATCAATATATTGGCTGGTTTCTATAGTTTTTATTTCCAATAAACCCATGTCGCTGAGGTTTGTGAAAAAAGACAGTTTTACTTCGTAATAATCACATAATACTGGTATCGGGATCAGGTTTTCCATGTTTATGCGGTTCTTAATGTAGCGAGTTCCGTAAATAATTCTTTTTCTTTTTCAGAAAGATTAGTAGGCATTTGTATTTGATAGGTTAAGTACAAATCACCAAATTCTCCTTCTTTTTTATATAGCGGAAACCCTTTTTCTTTTAATTTGACCTTAGTTCCATTTTGAGTTCCGGGTTTCACGGTCAGTTTTACTTTTCCGTCGAAAGTATCTGAGGTAATCTCGCCGCCCAATAATGCGGTATACAAATCTAGATTCACTGTTGCATAAAGATTATTTTTATCACGTTTAAACTTTGTGTGATTTTTTACCGTGAACTTAATGTACAAATTGCCTTTGGGACCACCACCGGAAACTTCGCCACCCATACCGCTTATTTTTATTTGCTGCCCGTTTTCAACCCCGGCAGGAATAGTAATGCGAATGTTTTTGCCATTAATGGTCAGCGTGCGTTTGTGCGTCGTGTACACGTCTTTGAGTTCCAGATGCAGTTCAGCATTAAAATCCTGTCCTTTAAACTGCGCACTTCCGCGTCCACCGCCACCAGAGGCAGGACCACCAAACATAGATTCAAAAAAATCAGAGAAATCACCACCTCCGCCAAATCCTCCTTCAAAACCACCTTGTCGTCCATTTCCATGGTATTGTCGTTGCTGTTTTGATTTTTCAAACTCTTCCGCATGCTGCCAGTTTTCGCCATAGTTATCGTATTTCTTACGATTTTCAGCATGGCTCAACACTTCATTCGCTTCATTGATGTCCTTGAATTTCTTTTCAGCTTCCTTATCGTTGGGATTAAGGTCGGGATGATATTTACGCGCAAGTTTGCGGTAAGCCTTTTTAATCTCGGCTTCGGTTGCTTTTTTGTCCACTTCAAGAATTTTGTAATAGTCTATGAATGCCATTGCGATTATTTTTATGTTGTGGTAATTGGGTTACGTTTGCAGCATTTGGAGACAAAAAAAATGTTTTTTTGATACTTATTGTTTTATAAATTCACTGTCGGCTTTAATTTTTACTTCATCACTAATCATTGGCGCAGGGAATTTTGGACCAATATTAAAATCAGAACGTTTTATGACAGTGCTAAATTTAAAACCAGCAGTTGGCGCTTTAGATTGGGGATTTTCAATAGTTCCTCTGTACCACATAGTAATCGTTACCGGTTTAGTTATTCCGTGCAATGTGAGTTGGCCCGTTAGTTCGTATTTGTCTTTCTCTGTTTTTTGTATTGATGTGCTTTTGAAAGTCATTTTTGGATATTTTTCAACATCAAAAAATTCATCACTTCGTAAATGATTGTCACGCATTTCCACTTCGGTATTGATTGACGCTACAGTTGTTGAAAGTTCAAAAACAGCATCACTAAAATCAGTTTTACTAGTAATTGCGGTAATATCAAATATTTTGAACAATCCGGAAATATCAGAGATACCATTGTGTACCGTGCTAAAAGTTAATTTAGAATGCATTGGATCAGCTTTCCAAGTTGTTTGGGCAAAAAGAAAAGTACATAAAAATAATGTGGTGATAATTGTTACTATTTTTTTCATGACTTATTTTTTTAATTTAGACATGCTATAAAGCAGTTAAGGAATTTCAAATCGAATTTATTTTGACATCTAAAATCATTATTTCCAAAAAAATTGTCTATCAAATTTAATCATTTATTAGATGATACAATAGCAATAAAGCGTTTTATTATAGTTAGTTATAAAAATTTAGAGCTCCTAAAATGGAGCTTTTAAAATGGATTTTTTTATTTTTATATCGAAAACAATTCGTTTTCTATTGTCTTTAAATCTTGTTTGTGTTTCAAGTCAAAAAGTAGCGCTTTGTACTTTATAAATTCTGCATCTTTTGGATTTATTTGGAGCACAAAATTTATTTTTCCTAACAAATGTTCCATATAATTCTTCTGAGTAATTTCTTTGTATTCGCGGTGTTCCTCAAAACCAAACTTCTGAATGTAATATAAGGCCTGTCGCAACTGATTGCGTTTATGGAAAATCACCTGCGGTTTTTGATTAACTACAACACCAGTAACTATTTGTCGCATATCGGGCGTCATCAGTTTGGTTTTTTTGGAATTGATGCGAAGCCCCATTTTCTCTAAAATTTCTGTCACAATTTGAAGTAATTTATTCTCATCAAAATCGCCAGAAAAACTCATGTCGTCCGCATAACGGGTATAGCGAATTTTATGTTCTTTGCAATACGCTGCAATTGCAGCATCGGCCACTTTAAAAACAATATTTGAAAGATAGGGACTCGTGGGCGCTCCTTGAGGCAAACTGCCATCTCTGGTGCATAATCTGGACAGAAGTTTTGATATTATTCTGGAATAGCCCAATTCCAGAAATTCATTTTCTACAGCTTCAACGCGTATTGACGGAAAGAAATTTTCTAAATCTAGCGTGAAAACTTTGGGTTGGTTTTTATGAAATCTCAGGTTCTCCAATAATGATACGGTTGGTCTGTATGCTTTCGCAAAAGCGCTGATGGGAACTTTATATAGTATGTTTCTGAGAATCCACATTTGAATTTCTTTCAAACTGGGGAGTGGCTCAGATATAAGTCGTTTGCTTCCATTTTTTTTTGCAACTTCAAAATCTCTGTAAAAATGGTTGGTAAACAGTGATGCTTTTTTTAGGTATTCTTTTTTGTAACCCACAAGAGCCGACAGATGTGTAGTATTGTAAATCACCGGAACCTGATGCGAATATAAAACTTCGGCATAATCCAGACAACGCTGAATGTTAGGAAGCGAAAAGCCTAATTTCCGAGATTCCCTTAAAAAAGCTTCTTTGTAATGTGTAAAATCCATAAGGTTTGGTCATTAATGGGGAAGGGACATTTATGTCCCTATACCCAATTAAGAAAACCGGGTTAAAAGTTCGGAGCTCTGCGGAGAATCTTTTAAACCTGGTGCTTGAAAGAACATTCAATTACAGAACAGTGACTCACGGCTCCGTTGGTAACCTTGGGTAACAAATTTGCTTTTTAAAAATGAATTAAAAAAACAGTTCATCCTGATTGGGGACAAATATTTTTTTACAGTCCAATTTAGGGATTTGTCTTTCAAAATCCTTGTGGATCCAATCCTCTTTTTTTTGGGTTTTAAATCGGTACGGTTTCATTTTTTAAAAATTAAAATCAACATTTAATTTTCGCAATGTTCTAATATACAATACATTACAAATATAAAGTTACAAAAAAAATGAATTGACCGCGTGATTTGTCAAAAAAATTAGTTTTAATTTTAAATTGCCTTTTACACCCGTTTTTAAAATTAAAAAAGCAAGAATGGATTGTTCTTTTTTAATTATAAAACCGTTTATAGGGAGTGTAAGTAACAACTAATTCTACGATTCTGGTGACGACATACGCCATCAAATTAATGAACTTTGTTATTATAGTGGTTTTGGTTTTTAATGATTCCGGAGTGATGCTTTGGCATTGCGAAATAATTTCGTTGAGGTGCTTCTGAAACATTGCTGAAAAACATTCCGAAAGGATTTCGACATTCATTTCCAGACTTCCGTAGGAACTCAAATTATTCAGGTTAAAGGAACCAATTGTCGACCAGTTGCCGTCCACAACGGCAACTTTTCCGTGTAAAACGGATTCATTCCATTCGAATAATTCAATGTTATAACCCAGAAGTTTGCTGTACAAGAAGCAAGTTGCCCGTCTTGTCAGCGGAAGATCTGATTTTCCTGAGAGAATCAATTTGATGACTACTTTATTTTTAGACGCTTTTTTTAAGGCTCGAATAATCCGGATTCCAGGAAGAAAATAACTGCCTACAATTATGATTTCCTTTTTAGCATGCCGAATGGATTTGATATAACCATCACAAATTTCATTTTTCCCTTTTAACCAGTCATTTTGGAGGATGCGAACGGTAGTATGTTGTTGGATATTAAATGCAGATCTAATTTTTTTGTTTCTCAGGTTTCTTTTTTTAAAATAAAGATCATGACAAAGCTGTTGCAGTGGTTGGGCAATTTCTCCGTTTAATTGGACGGCATAGTCCAGCCAAGGTTTTTCTGTGGTGGAACCGTGGTATTTATCAGCGATATTTATGCCACCAACCAGCGCAACTTTTGCATCAGCAACAATCACTTTGCGATGCAATCTTCGTCCGAGATAAAAAGTATATGTTGAAAATAAAGGGGCAAAAAAACGAATGTTAACGCCGCTATATTTCAGATCCTCCAGCAGTTCTGCCGGAAAAGATAATGAGCCCAAACCGTCCAAAAGTATGTAAATTTCAACGTTCCGGAGCGCGGCTTCTTTTAGTGCGTTGACTATTCTTTTTCCCGTTGCATCATTTTCAAAAAGATACATTTGCAGGTGTATTTGAGATTGTGCTTCCAAGATGATAACTTCTAAACGGGAAAAATAATCTTCGCCACTGTACACCAGCTCCAGATTATTAGGAACATTAAAGCTATCGTTAGTTTTTATCATGCACTTTATTTATTGTAATCTCATTTATCAAAATAAATTCCATTAGATTTTCGATGTCCAAAGTTCCGACGATTTTATTATTTTCGATAACGAGCATTAACCTTGATTTATTGAGTTGTATCAGTTCAAAAACATTTTCCAGAAGCGAATTTGCATCGAGAAAAACTAAATTCCGATCCATCACATTATAAATAAATTCCTCTTCGCTTTTTTTGGAGAGTGCCATTATGATTTGATCGCGATTTAGTGTTCCTACTGGTGTCCCTTTTTCCATGATTAAAAAATTCTTGTTTTGGCTGTCCAAAAATAATGCTACGGCAGATTTTATGGTTGCATTGGCATCAATTTTTGGATAGTCTTTCATCACTACAACGTGGACTTTAAATCCTTTTAGCATGAATTTCGATTCGGTATAATCCGCTTCCATCTGAGCCCCAATAATTACAAAAATACCAATAAAAATTAAAATAGGTGAGATAAAAAAACCAAAAAGTATAAATCCCAAAGCTAGAAATTGACCAATCCGTGCCCATATTCTGGTAGCTACATGGCGCTGCATTTGGAAGGATAATAAAGCGCGTAAAATGCGGCCGCCATCCATCGGAAACGCTGGAATTAAGTTAAAAAGCGCCAACCAGAAATTGACCAAAAAGAAATTCAGAAAAAAATTATTGGCATTGACACCATTAGATAATTCTGCCATCAATTGTTCTGAAGTATTGGGAATGGTGATGAAAAGTCCGGTAATAAATGCCAAAGCGATGTTGACAAAAGGCCTGCGACAGCCACGATTAGTTCCTCAATTGGTTTTTCAGGAATTTTTTCGAGTCGGGCTAAACCACCAATGGGCAATAGTGTGATATCTTTTGTAATTATATGATACCTTTTTGCTGCCAAAGCATGTCCTAATTCATGCAATACGACAGTTATGAAAACACTCAAAACAAATACAACTGACCATACAATTTGAGTTGCATTTTGACCTGATCGATAATTAATGTAAACGATAAACAGAATAAGTAACGAGAATGTCCAGTGAACAAAAATACCTATGTCTGCTATTTTTCCGAGTTTAAAGGAGCCTTTCATTTGGTGCGTTTTTAAGATTATAATTTGAAAAATAATTAACTATCAGTTTCGAGTATTCTCTTTGAAAAACAAACAACATATTTCATTAATTAATTTCGTTTTCAGAATTGCCATTATAAGCCCAAGCATTTAAATTGAAAATCGTTGTATGTGAAGTTCCAGAAAAATATAGAATCTTCCTTTTTGATAAGCGTCTAAAAAGACAGCAACAATGATTTTGTTGTCTATCGCGTCTTTTAAATCTTCGGTATTTACGAATTTTCTATGTGCCGTATTAATAAAGATCATGCCTTTTTTAAATATTGAAAAGGTAGTTTTGTCAAACAAATGATAGGATGATTCTTTTGAGGTAGAATGTACCGATAACACACTTGAAACCGCGAAGACGTCGTCCAAAGTCTTGTAGGATTTAGGGGTTTCATGCAGTAACTCCTGATTTTCGTCAGTTTTATAAGCTATAATTTTACAACCAAAGCCATGCATAATCCGTGCGAAAGCAGCGCCTATTTTTCCGGTTCCAATATTTTCTACTGTTTTTCGATGTAAATCAAAACCGACTCAATGATCCATTGGGTAATCTTCAATATCCAATAATATCTACCCTAAAATGAATTTCTTGTTCAGTGCCAATACGAAAACAACAGCTTGTTCAGCAGCAGAATAGGGTGAATACATGGAGACATTTGCTACCCTCATTGCCATAGCTTTTGCCCTTGGAATATCAATAAAATCTGACTGTATTGCCCGCAGCGCAATTTGTTTAACACCGCATATAGGGAGTTTTTGCAAAACCGTATTTTTATTCAAATGCTGCTCCGTAAAAACCAATTCATGATTTCGATGCTCTACTTTTTCCATAAATGGCTTATCATACCCCAAAAATTCTGTAAACTAATACTTTTGTTTTATGGTTTTTTATTTTTAAGGTGAGCCGTCAGTTTTGGTAATTTGGCGATTGGACCATAATGTTCTTGCGGAATTTTGATTTATTTTTTTAAGGTATTCCACTGCTTATTTACCCATTTTTTCTTAGATCTGGTATTCTCATTTTCTAGTTCAAATTTTTGCTCATCGAGATAATGCTTTCAGTATTTTCATTGCTTTACAAAACTTTTTTTTAAATAAATCTTCCGATGTTTTTACATTAATTGCCTGATACTTTTGTCCGCGATGCATAGCGATTGGAGTTTAAATTAAAAATTGTATGTTTTTCCAGCGTTTCAAAACCGGTAAAATATTTAGTGCTTTTTGTATCATATAATTCGGAAGATTTTTTTTCTTCATGTGCATTTTTACGGTATTTTTCATTTGTTCCAAGTTCATATCCGGGTTTTTGAAATGACTGTTTTCATAGCAATATTTACAATAGTCATTCGTTTTCTGACCGTTATTTTCGGTTCCTTTGGTGTCTTCTGTAGTCAGTGGCATTCCGCAACTTTGACAATAAAAAGGTGTATTTTCCACGTGGGTTGATTTAAATAGTTAGCTTTTTTTCTTTAGGTAGTGTCTAATTTATTTTGGGTGTACATTAGATTGTCGATGAGCTTATAAGAACTAAATTCTTGTTATCGCAAAAGGGACTCAGTTTTGGTTTTTAATTTATTTATTAGAAAAGGATAAGCAGTAATAACAAAGACTTATACTTTTCATTTTGGAATGTTTTTGGATACCATTATAAATTACTGTTATGTAAATGCGCTGTCTGTTACCAGCACATGTCCCGTTACAACAGACGCTTTATCCGAGCACATCCAGACCACTGCATTGGCTATTTCTTCCGGAAGACCAAAACGCCCAATGGGTTTAAAACCTTAAAATCGCTCAATTCTTTCTTTTGTGTTTCTGGTCAGTCAATCAATTATTGGTCTTTGAATAACGCCAGGACACATTACATTTACTCAGATTCTTTGAATAACACATTATAAAGCAGTCGTTTTTGTAAGTCTTGCAATGCCATGTTTATAAGCCACAGAAGCCAGTATTTCTGCAAAACAAATCGTTCCGACTACAGAGGCACAGTTGATAATGGCTCTTTTGCCTTGTAAGCGTATTTCGGGAATTTGATATTTAATGCAGAGGCATTTTTTTTTTAGATTTATGCTAATAGTTTTATCTAAATTTTCCTCAGAACAATCTTGGGTAGAAGCAGACGCATCCTCGATTCCGGAATTGTTGAACGCATAATCCAATAGGCCAAATGCGGCAATCGTTTGTGCAACCATTGCTTTCCTTTCATCGGTTTTTGAGACGTCCCATTCAAGAAAAATGGCTTCACTAACTAATTCTTTGATAAGGTCTACCATTTTATCATTTTCTTTCCAGTCTGCTACGGCTACTTTGGCTTTTTTTGGCGAAAGCAAGTGCAGTGCCTCTACCAATTCCCGAGCAACCACCTGTCACTAATGCTACTTTGTTCTTAAATATTGTTTCCATGATTTGGTTTTTTTAGACTATGATTTTTCTTTTTGTTTTTTGTTCTGCTTCCAAAATATTTTCGATTCCTTTTATCAAAGCATCTGGGTTAAAAGAGATACTGTCAATGCCTTCATTTACTAAAAACGTGGCGAATTCAGGGCTGTCGCTGGGTGCTTGTCCGCATAGCCCCACTTTTATTTCATAACGCTTCGCCACTCTTATGGTCTCTTTTATTAACGCTTTGACAGCAGAATTTTCTTCGCTGAACAAGTAACTCACTAATGCCGAATCGCGATCTAGCCCGAGAGTGAGTTGGGTTAAATCATTGGAACCAATAGAAAAACCATCAAAGAGTTTTGCAAAATCATCCGCCATCAATACATTGCTTGGGATTTCAATCATAACATAAACTTGCAATCCGTTGATGCCTTGTATCAAACCATTTTTAGCCATTTCGGCCAATACACGTTCACCTTCTTCGACCGTGCGGCAAAATGGAATCATCAGTTTTACATTGTGAAGTCCCATTTCGTTACGTACTTTTTTCATCGCCTCGCACTCCAAGGCAAAACCTTTTCGATAGAAATCACTATAATAACGCGATGCGCCCCGAAAGCCAATCATTGGATTTTCTTCATCAGGCTCAAAATATTTCCCTCCGATGAGGTTGGCGTATTCGTTGCTTTTAAAATCACTCATTCGCACAATAACCTCTTTTGGATAGAAAGCAGCGGCCACAATAGCTACTGCTTCGGCGAGTTTGTCAACGAAATATTTTTTAGGATCTTCATAGCCGATTGTCAATGCCGCTATTTCCAATTTTACATTCTCATCCTGTATTTTTTCAGGTTCGCACAACGCCAGGGGATGAATTTTGATAGTATTCGAAATCGCAAATTCCATCCGCATTAAACCCACACCCTGATTGGGATAATAGCTTAATTCAAAGGCTCTTTCCGGATCAGCAAGAATTAGCATCGGATCTGTTTTAGGCATTTCAAGTTTACTGAAATCCTGTTCTGTTATTTCCCATTTCAATTTCCCGTCATAAATATTGCCTACTTTGCCCTCGGAACAGGACACTGTGATTTCCTGCCCGTTTTGTATTGTTGCGGTTGCATCTCCACAACCCACCACCGCAACCGTTCCCAATTCGCGGGCGACAATGGCGGCATGGCTGGTGCGTCCGCCTTTGTTGGTGATAATCGCCGAAGCTCTTTTCATAATGGGATCCCAGTCCGGATTAGTCAAATCAGTGACTATGATCTCTCCGTTTTGCAACAAAGCACCTTCTTGCGGATTGTTCAGAATTCGGGCTTTACCCGAAGCAATCTTATCGCCAAGAGCTATTCCTTTAGTCAGAAGCGTGCTTTTTTCTTTCAATGTGTATATCTCCCGAACCTGCTTATTTTTTTTTCCGTGAACGGTTTCCGGGCGTGCCTGAACAATGAACAATTGGTTATTCAAACCGTCTTTCGCCCATTCAATATCCATTGGTTTCTGATAATGTTTTTCAATTTTAACGCACCATCGGGATAGTTGGATGACTTCTTCATCGATTAAGGAAAATTGGTTTTGTTTTTCCAAAGTCGTTTCGGTATTTACAATTGTGTTTTCTGCTGAGCTACTTTTTGATGTATCGGAATAAATCATCGTGAACTCTTTTCTGCCACATTGTTTTTTCAGCATTGGATTTAAATCCGGGTTTTCTAAAGTAGGCTTAAAAATCATCCATTCATCTGGCGTGACGGTTCCCTGAACAATATTTTCACCCAATCCCCAGCATCCATTTATAATAACAGTATTTTGGAATCCACTGTCTGGATCTATGGTAAAGGCAACTCCTGAAGATGCTTTATCACTCCGCACCATTTGTTGTACACCAACGGAAATTGCAATGTCTAATTTGGCAAAATCCATATCATAACGGTATTTTATGGCGCGGTCTGTAAATAAAGATGCATAGCACCGGCGAATGGCTTCGAGCAATTGTTGTGTTCCGTTAATATTCAAAAATGACTCCATTCTTCCAGCAAAACTGGCGGTCGGTAAATCCTCCGAAGTAGCGCTGCTTCGAACCGCCACATCTAGATTTCTTGTGCCGCATTGTTCGCCAAGCGATTGGTAAGCGACCTCAATTTCAGCACGAGTTTCCTCCGGAATGGTGGCTGATAAAATAAGATTTCTGGCTTTTTCTCCAATGGAAGAAAGATTTGAATAGTCTTTAGTATCCAGTGACATCAACAACTCTTGAAGCGGCTGTTCCAGATTGTTTTCTTTGCGGAATAATCGGTATGCTTCGGCGGTAACTGCAAATCCGTTTGGAATGGCAATGCCAATTGGATTTAGCTGATTGTACATTTCGCCAAGAGAAGCGTTTTTGCCTCCAACTTTGCTAAGGGATTCAATACCAATTTGATTGAAAAACAGGATGTGTTTGTACTTTTCCATTTCATTTTTTTTTAAATAAAAACAAGCTTTCTTTGGCGGCTATTAAAATAATAGTATTAAAAAATAGGAAGGGGCTCTAAATTAATCCGATTATAAATTTTGAAATTTGGCGCTAGGTTTAAATTTCACAGGACATTTCTACGTTGAAAGAAACAAGAAGTAGGATATTCTTCTTGCTAAAATTAATACTGTAAATTTAATAAAATATTTTTTCTAATCTTTAAAAATGGTATTTATTTTGTGTTTAAGTTGTTGTAAATCATAACAATGTGTCTTTTACCAGGTACTTTTCAAATATTATTATTTTTGGCAAGAGGCGGTGATTCAGGGACGTTTTTTTAATAAGAAGTTTGTATAAAGAACGGATAATTTTTATTTCAATTGGTTTTTAAAGTGCCATTCCAGTACTTGTGATGCTTTATCATTTGGATTTTAAACCGTAGTTTAATCTTTACGATAGGACGTAATTTTATGTTGTGAATTTTCTGTTTAATTCAAAATTAATTTTATTTTTGTAATGAAACATATTACTACTGTGATAAAAGTATGGAAAGGTTGTTTGTGAACATTAAAAAAAACAATAATGCAACCGGCAGAAATTATTAATTTTTATTAGTACCATTAAAGAAAAGTCTCATATTGATGAAAATACATCCAAAACCGGAGAATGAATTAGAAAGACTGAAAGCTCTGAAAGAATATTCGGTACTAGATTCATTACCAGAAAAAGAATATAATTCCATCACCCAGCTTGCTTCCTACATTTGTGAAACTCCCATCGCACTTGTAAGTTTAATTGATAATCAACGGCAGTGGCTTAAATCTACCGTTGGAATAGATGTTATCGAAAGTTCCAGAGACGATTCTTTTTGCCAATATACCATCATGGGTGATGGTGTTTTCGAGGTAAGTGACGCTTTGGAAAATGAAATATTTGCTGATAATCCTTTCGTAACGGGAGCTCCCAATATCCGATTTTATGCTGGAGCACCTCTTCAGGATGCAAATGGTTTTAATTTAGGATCACTTTGTGTTATGGATACAAAACCCAAAATGCTTACTGAAGAACAAAAAAACGCATTGCAATTATTGGCCGATCAGGTTGTTTTGCTACTAAATTCGCGGAAGAAAAATATAGACCTTAATAAATCGCAGAGAGAGTTGCAAAATTTTATAAACCTCTCTAAAGATTTGGTTTGTATTGCAAATGTCGATGGATTATTTTATAAAGTAAATCCAGCATTTACAGCTGTTTTAGGGTATTCCAAAGAAGAACTGGAAGGAAGTCCTTTTGTCAACTTTATTCATCCCGATGATTTGGCTTCCACGTACCACGAAGTTGAAAAACTTTCTAAAGGGGAATTGACCATTAGCTTTGAGAACAGGTATAGATGTAAAAACGGGAAATATGTTGTCTTGAGCTGGAATACTTCTCCAGATCCTGCTACTGGAAATCTATATTGTATTGCCCGAAATATGACAAAAGAGAAAGAAGCAGAACAAAGCTTAATTGATGGGAACAGATTACTGGATGAATCGCAAAGTATTGCAAAAATTGGCAGCTGGAAATTTGATTTGGTTACTAATGACCTAATTTGGTCGGAAGGTCATTATCGTATTTTTGAAATTGACAAGTTGCCTACGGATCAATTGTATAAAGCATACAGAAGCAGAATTCATAAGGATGATTTAGCAAAGCTGGATAAAGTCAGTGAAAATGTGAACAAAACTGGAAAAGATTTCAAAATCAAATACCGAATAGTATTTCCGGATCAACGAGTTAAACATATATTAGAGATTGGTCAGCCTTTTAAAAATGAAAATGGCGAGGCGACTGTATTAAAAGGTATTGTTCAGGACATCACCGCGATAACGATCGCCGAACAAAAAATCATTCAAAAATCGAAAGAAATACAAGACATCCGATCGGCTCTTGATGAATCCGCAATTGTATCTATTTCAGATCAATCAGGACTGCTTACTTACGTGAACGATAATTTCTGTACTATTTCTAAATATTATAAGAACGAACTTATAGGCAAAGATCAGCGCAGTATAACTGGGCATTTTCCTAAAGAATCGACTAAAACCACATTGCGAACCATTGTTAAGGATACTATTTGGAAAGGGGAAATACGCAATTTAGCCAAAGACGGTTCGTACTACTGGGAGAAAGCCACAATCGTTCCTTTTTTGGATGAAAAAAATAAACCCTATCAATATATTTCAATAAGTACGGATATAACGGATCAAAAAAACGCAGAGGAAAATTTAAATTATGCGTTGCTGAATCTTGAAAAGAAGAATAAAGAACTCGATCAGTTTGCTTACGTAGTTTCTCATGATTTGAAAGCTCCGCTCAGGGCAATAAATAATCTTTCTGAATGGATTGTTGAAGATATGCCGGATATGCCAAAAGAGGCAAGCGCAAACTTTGATTTATTGCGCGGCCGTGTGTTACGAATGGAAAACTTGATTAACGGAGTTTTAGAATATTCCCGTATTGGTCGGGTTGAAATTGAGAAAGAAACCATTGATTTGAAACTGATGCTAAGCCAGGTGATTGATTCGATAGTTCCGGCTGAAGGTTTCGAAATCGCAGTTGACGACAACTTTCCGATTATTATATCTGAACGAATATTGCTGCAACAGGTGTTTAGTAACTTGATTAGCAATGCAGTAAAACACAATAATAAAGCTTTGGGGAAAATTGAATGTCATTATCAATCGGTATCTGGTTTTCACCAATTTAGTATCAAAGATAATGGTCCCGGAATTGCGGAAGAATATCATAAAAAAGTATTTAAAGTTTTTCAAACTATTGAGGCACGCGATGTTAAAGAGAGCACCGGAATAGGATTATCTATTGTCAAGAAAATTATTGAAGAAAAAGGAGGAACAATTTATATTGAATCCGAACAAAATAAAGGGTGTAGTTTCATTTTCACCGTACCAAAATAAATACAAATGGAGGAATATGAAAAGAAGTGCCAAGAAGAATTGGTAGCTCTTAAAAAAGAATTTGAAGAGTTTATTTATATCGTCTCACACGATATTAAGTCGCCAATGAGAGCAATAACAAATATAACAACCTGGATTGAGGAAGATTTAGGAAGTGTTGTAAATCAAGACGTTTTGACTAACTTAGGATTGTTGAAAAACAGAGTATACCGTCTTGAAAATATGATGAATGCATTGCTGGAACTTTCCCGTGTTGACAGAACAGAATTAGAATTTTACGAATTAAATATTCCTAAAATGATTGCGAATTGTATTGATTTATTTGACCGCGAATTAAATGTCGACTTTCATTATAAGGCTAATATCGTTAATGAAAATTGTGTTACTTTAGGTGTGAAAATGCAAAAAGTAGTAATGAGTGTCCTTGATAATGCCGTTCGCTTTCATCATGAAAAAAATAGGAAGGTATTCATTGGCATCGTAGAAAATGACAATGATTACGAAATAAAAATAAGCGATAACGGACCCGGAATACCAGAACAGGTCATTCATAAAATTTTCTCTATTTTCTACACCGTTAATTCTAAAGATATTGTGGACACAACTGGAGCAGGATTAGCTATCAGTTATAAAATCATGAAATTAGTGGGAGGGAAAATAGAATATTCTCCTAGTGTAGAGAGCGGTTCGGTTTTTACAATAAATTGGCCCAAAATAATAACATTAAAAAATTAAAATTATGAACCAAAAATTGGTAAATATTTTATTAGTCGAAGACGATGAGGTAGATGTAATGAATGTAAAAAGAGCATTTTCTAAAAACAAGATTATGAATCCGCTTTTTGTAGCCGGAAATGGAGTGGAAGCACTCGAAATGCTGGATGACAAAATTATTCCTTTGCCTAAAATCATTATTTTGGATATTAATATGCCAAAAATGAATGGAATCGAGTTTCTTAAAATTATAAGGGAAAATGAGAAGCTTAAAAATATTTCGGTTTTTGTTTTGACCACTTCAAACGAAGATAGTGACAAGATCAATGCGTATAATTTGAACGTTGCCGGTTACATTCTTAAACCGCTTTCTTTTGAAAAATTTCTGACCTCAGTCGCAACGCTAAAAAATTTCTGGCAGTTATGTGAAATGTAATTTATTTAATTTGTTTTGATTTTGGGACACACAAACATCTTGCTGGTTGATAATAGGAAAACCACTATTGAAAATATTAAAAAGTCTTTTTCAGAGGTCAATATCAAACATACTTTATTTTCAGCAAAAAACGAAAATGAGGCATGGTTAATGTTAAATGGCACCCATAAACTGACTCCTGTTCCTAAAATTTTACTGATTGATGTGAATAGAACAAAGAACAAAGGAATAAATTTATTAAATGCAATACGGAATCATCCGCATTTAAAATCGATTTTGGTGTTCGTAATTACGGACTCAGAGCACGGTAAAAATAAAACAGCAGCTTTAGACTTAAATATTGCCGGATACATTCCGCTCTCATTCGAAAGGGAACAATTAAATCATTTTTTCTCGGTATTGAATGACTATTGGAATATCATTGAATTTTCCAATCAAAAATAATAGCACCCTATGGCCGTCGTATTAAAAATATTAATAATCGATGATGACAAAATCGATTCCATTACCATCAGCCGTTCCATATCTAAATCCGGAATTATTGCTGAGGTAGACAGTGTGTTTTCAGCAGATGAAGGTATAGAAAAGATTCAATCATTGAAGTATGACTTAATTTTTTTAGATTATATGATGCCGGATACGGATGGAATTTCTTTTTTGAAAAAAGTAAGAGAGTCCGGAATTGAAACCCCGATCATTTTTGTAACCTCACAGGGAGACGAAAAAATTGCCAGCCAGGCGATATTAAGCGGTGCTTCGGATTATATTCCGAAAACCTTATTGACTCCTGATGGAATTTCCCAAAGTATCAGAAATGCCATTAATTTACATGACAGTATAAAACTCCGAAAAGATACAGAATTAGCTTTAAAGGTAAATGCTAACCGATTATTGGAAGCACAAAAGCTGGCTAAAATAGGAAGTTGGGAAATCAATTTAATCAACAATGAAGCCTATTTTTCAGATGAATTCTTTACTATTTTTGAAGTAGAAAATCAGGCGATTGCTTCTGTTGATTTTTTTAAATCATTTTTTACTGATGCCAAAGATCTAGCTCTTTATGAAAATAATCTTGATCATGTCAAAAATACAAATGCAGAGGTACAGTTCCAGCACAGCATCACCAGTAAAAAAGGGACGTTAAAATATATCAATGTATTCATCAAGTGTTTGAATGACGGAAATGGTAAACCTTGTAAAATTTTGGGAACCATTCAAGATATCAGTGAACAAAAACGTACGGAAGCAGAATTAATAAAAGCAAAAGAATTAGCGGAAAATGCGGTCGTTATAAAAGAACAGTTTCTTACCAATATGAGTCATGAAATTCGGACCCCGATGAATGGAATCATAGGATTTGCCAGAATTCTCGAAAGTACAAATTTAGACAATGACCAGAAACAGAGTGTGGAAGCGATAAAAAAAGCCAGTCATAATTTGATGTTTATTATCAATGATATTCTTGACTTCTCGAAAATTGAAGCTAATAAAATGACTTTTGAAGCCGTAAATTTTTCTTTGTCAAAAACAGTCAATTATGTGATTGAGTTGCTATTTTTAAATGCAAAAGAGAAAAAAATAAAATTGTTATCCAATATTGATCCGAATATAAACGATGATTTAATTGGAGATCCTACAAAACTGTCTCAAATTCTAATGAATCTGGTTGGGAATGCATTAAAATTTACCGAAAAAGGATATGTGGAAATGGTAGTTACTGAAATGCTGGAAACCGAATCAGATTCTCTAATCAAATTTTCAGTAATCGACACCGGAATTGGTATTCCAGAAGATAAAATCGATTCTATATTTGAAAGTTTTAACCAGGCTTCAAACGAAACAACCAGAAAATATGGAGGAACCGGACTTGGTCTTACTATTACTCGAAAACTAGTTGAGTTGCAGGGCGGAAAGATTACTGTTATAAGTGTTGTTTCTAAAGGAAGTGAATTCTCTTTTTCATTAAAATTTAAAAAGACTCAGAAAGGAACTGCCAGCAACACTAAATTAAAAAATACAGTAATCGCTCCCGATTTTTTAAAAGACAAAAAAATACTTTTAGTGGAGGATAATGAATTGAATCAGCTTCTTGCAATGAAAGTTTTTGGAAAATGGAACAAAGAAATTGATATCGCCGCTAATGGAAAAATTGCGATTGAAAAGATAACGAATAATGATTATGATATTATTTTGATGGACATCCAAATGCCGGAAATGGATGGAAATGAGCTGACACGTTTCATTCGAACCAAAATGGGGGATAAATCTATGATTCCTATTATCGCCTTGACTGCCCACGCTACAGTAGAAGAAGAGAAAAGATGTTTGCATAACGGAATGAACGATTACTTGTCGAAACCGTATGATTTTAATGTGTTATTGGAGAAATTACATCTGAATTTGATTGAAAATAAAGGGAATTTGATACTACCTCCCGATTTAACAACACATGAAATGACAATAGAAAAACTCGTTAATTTCAATTATTTAAAGGATTTCGCAGATGGAGATGACACTTTCATAAAAGATATGGTTTCCATTTTTTTAGAAAAAACGCCTCAAACTATGGCTTTAATCCTTGAATCGAACAAAAATGATGATATCAAAACTTTAAAAGAAGAAATTCATAAACTAAAATCTTCCATCAGTTTATTGGGTATAATCAAGGCTTCTGAAAGTGTAAATAGTATTGAAAAAGAACTTGAAATAAATCCTTTGGGACTAAAAAGAAAAGAGGAAGTTATTCATTTAAATGAAATTTGTCAATTAGCCATCAAAGAACTAGAGTTGGTGGAGGAATATTAAATTTCTTAAGTGAACTTTATATTATTATTGTAAAAAGTGTATTTTTATTAGGTAGTACCAAAAGCTTAATTAGAAATATTTGCTAATAATGGAGAATTAAATAATAACTAAAATCGTTTAAACTATAAACGTAGAAAAATTTTGTATGAAGAAAATATTAATTGCCGAGGATGATGAAATGATGTTGAAAACCATGGAATTCAGATTGGTAAAAGAAGGATATCATGTGATTTTATGTCCAAACGGACAAGTTGCTTTAGACAAAATAGTTGCAGAAAATCCTGATTTAATCATTTCCGACATTATGATGCCATTCATATCGGGATTGGATATCGTAAATAAAGTAAAAATAGAACTCAAACTAAATATCCCAATCATTATACTTTCGGCTGTGGGATTGGAAAAAACAGTTCTGCAGGCTTTTAAATTGGGAGCAGATGATTTTATAACAAAGCCTTTCAGTCCGAATGAATTGTCGGTGAGAGTAAAACGACTTTTGCTACAAAAATGAGACTTGGAGTAGTTTTTTTTTTTTCTACATAATGACACAGTTTTGTATATTTCTATTGAGACATTTCGTTTTATTATCGTAAATCGAAGCTTCGTAAACTCAAAAATTAGGCTTTTTTAATCCTTTTTCCGTTTGCGGAGTTTGCACTGAGCGACGTCAAAATGCGTTTGTTTTTATGTTTTTTTCTGAAATTCTTAATGATGAGTAACTTTACTCAATTAGTTAAAAATAAATTATTCTGATTTGTAAACATGAATGGACTGTCCTACTAATTTCCACTTTCCTTTAATTTTCTCTAATATTCTAATTTCATAAGAGTAGCTTTTTGTACCGTCTTTAGCCGTTGATACCTCGTTATGGCTTACCCATGCATTATTTTTGTTGATGCTCATTTTGTAATTTGTATTTACGGAAGAGCCGCCGTTGCCCATGTTTTTTGTGTCAGTATTTTTCATTAAGGCGGGAGGGACATCGATTGTTGTTCCGGTTGCCGTTGAAATCAAGATGCGGCTGTACGGTTGAATGTGCCAGCATTCGGCATGTCCTTTCCCGTCTCCGGCGCGCCATGTTGCAGATTCTTTTTCTAAAAGGCTGATAATTTTGGCCGATTCGTCAGTTTTTTGGCTGTATGCTAAAAATGGTATCATCAAAAGCAGAAAAAAGGATAATTTTCGTTCCATAGTATTAATGTGGTTAATGGTTATAGATTATATTATTTTTTAAAAGGACTTTACGTAAAAAAAATAGTCACTGTTAATGTAAATTTTATTTTATTGTAAATAAATTTTATTTTAGACTACTATTATTTATAATTTTAAGTTTCTAAATTCATCTGTTGAACCGTATTTAACTTATCTAAAATTACAACTAACACCACTCCATAAATTTGTAATCTTTGCTTGTTTATCTGGCCCATCAAAAATACCAAATAATCCCGATGAAGTCGAAAATTCGTGTCCTAAACTGGTTTTGGAAACCTTGATCACATACGCACTTTCCATTTCAGCCCTAGTTGATCCAATGCTAATTCCTGCCATTGTAGCAATCTTTGGAATATTCGCTGAATTACCGCTCAGGAACCAACCCGCAAAGTACCATTCGGTTTCTGCTGTTTTTGATTTAGATTCTTTTTTCACAAATACTATTGTTAAGCCATTATTCCATGTTGCCATATTTAAAGGTCCGGCTCCGCATTCACTATTTACTCCCATAGATTTTGGTTTGGATTTGAGAACGTTATTTACGACTTCAATCATTTGGTCCAATGGTTTGCCAAAAGGAATTTCAGAGGTTGAACCAGTATTTTTATTTACAACTTGCAACGCATTAGAGGTCAGAA
Organism: Flavobacterium sp. DSP2-3-1; assembly: GCF_049896865.1. Classification (NCBI taxonomy): domain Bacteria; kingdom Pseudomonadati; phylum Bacteroidota; class Flavobacteriia; order Flavobacteriales; family Flavobacteriaceae; genus Flavobacterium; species Flavobacterium sp. DSP2-3-1. The sequence continues at coordinate 143,142 of NZ_JAFCVD010000010.1, forward strand.
TCAATCCGTGAGTGCTTTTAGTTTCAACAGTTGCTGCATTATCTGGAATCTTTTCCTTGCTTTCTTTAACAATGGTAACTGTGGTTTGCGTATCATTGGTTACTGGACTCAGTGATGAATTATTGTCTCTGTTTTTGCAACCGATTAGGATCTCGGAAAGAAGAAGTAAAATAGTAAAGTATTTCATAATATGTATTTAGCTTAATTCTTTAATTTTCGAAATAATTTTTTAAATTATAAGAATCTAGCGGATTACCAATTTATTATTGCAGCCACGAATTCTTATTTTATTTTTAAAAAAACAGTATAATTTGTGCTTGACTTTTTCTGGCATTCGGGTACAGTAACTTTTGTTTTAAAACGCACATTCGCAACAAATGATTGATGTTTGAAATTATAGTTAAATATGTTTCCGTTTCTAAGTTAGTCAAAGCATTAGTTTGTAACAAAAAAAGGACTATTATTTGTTTGTGAAATCGCATAAAAAAACCGCTGCATTGTTGCAACGGTTTGTAAAAGAATAAGTTGAGAACCTTATTTAGGCATAACTACAGTATCAATTGCATGAATGATACCGTTAGATGCAGCTACATCAGCAAGGACGACTGTTGCAGTTCCGCCTTTAGCATCTGTCAACATCACTTTTCCGTCTTTCAAGCTTAAAACTATTGTGCCACCTTGAACAGTTGTAACGGTATATTTTCCGTTATTTTTGTTGATTGCATCAGTTACTGTTGCAGCATCAAATTTTCCAGAAACAACATGATACGTTAAAATTGCTTTCAGTTTATCAAGACTTTCTGGTTTCAATAAACTATCTAAAGTTCCTGCAGGAAGCTTATTAAATGCTGCATTATTTGGTGCAAAAACGGTAAAAGGACCATCCCCACTTAATGTTTCTACTAATCCCGCTGCTTTTACTGCTGTAACAAGCGTTGAGAACTCAGTATTTCCTGAAGCTACACCTACAATGTTTGGTGTTTCAGCAACGGCCATTGTGTCTACTGCCACGACTGTTGTATCAGCCATTTCTGTTGTATCAGCTTGTTTTTTCTTTCCACAAGAAGTAGCGATTACTCCTATTAATACAAATGCACTAATTGTTGTTACTAATTTCATAATCAATGTTTTAAGTTTAAATTAAATTAAGATACTCAAATATACACATTTTTATTATTTTTTTAATAAATTTAACAAATAAAAAAAGTACCGGTTCTTTTGAAGTAATGCTTGCAGTAATTTTAACAATATAGAATGGATGAAAAAAGTTCAGATGTGAAAAAAAACATGAAAAATCTAAGTTGAAAAACATCGCAAAAGTGCCATATTATTAAAGTACTTAAAATCTGTTCCGTTCAACAAGAATTTATTTATCGTTGCTAATTAAGTTGTTACACTTTTATTTTTGCAGATATTTTTTTACAATGTTGTTTCAAATGCTGCATTTGTGAAATTATATTCTTCAATTCCGTTGTAAGTTGCTGTGAAATTTAACTTAAGTTTTACGACTAAACGGCCATCAATCATTGTTTTTTCAACAATTGTAAAACTTCCATTTGTTGAATATAATTTCCAGTCTTCAGCTATGATAGTGTGCGTGCCAAAACATTTTGGAGTTCCAATGTATTTTCTAAATTCTAGTTTTTCGGTGTTACTTAAATCGTCGAAATAATAAGTGCCAAGTGGCATCTTGGTCAGGAATTTTGTGAAGTTTTTGAATTGAATGTTGTATCCATTTAAAGAATTTGATTCATACCTAACTGATAAATTTGCCGAAGATTCTTGTTCAGTTCTAGTTATATCAGAAAATTTGATTTGATCATTTAATTTTATGTAATCATTAAAAGTATTACAAGTGCTCGTTCCAAATTCATTAATTTCAATAATACCATTTATTTCTATGGATTCGGAATTGCTTTTTAAATTGTAAATTCTTTTTAATAAAGTGCCACCAAATTTAATTTTCAGCTTCTTATTCGCAACGAATTCAAATTCTTCAATAAGAATAGTTGAAGATGGTATATAATCAGGCGTTGAAAATTCCTCATTAGAAAAAGATTTTTTGTTAACAAATTTCGCATAAGATAATTCTCCATTTCGTAATATTTCAATGGTGAATAATTCAGAGGTAACAGTACCTTTTTTTGACTTTACACTTACATTTATTTTTTCATCGCAGATATAAAAAGAACTAACATCGATTATTTCATCAGTAATTTTCTCTCCATTAATTTTTAATTCTACTTTATTGGCAGGTTTTTGCTCCAAAATCAGAATTTCTTCTTCCTTATTTGGTGAGCAACTTAAAAAGAAGATTGTAAATAATACTAGTGAGTTTTTCATATTTTATTAGTGTGGTAATTTTTGCAATGCGATTATTGTTCGTTAAATAAAGGTTGCATTGTTCGTTTACAGTATTTAACGAAACTCTGGCTATTGTCAAATTTTTATTTGGATAAATAATAGATAATTCGTCCGTCTGAATAATTAGTTAAAATCATATTTTGACCGTCATAATCTATCTCTACAACGAACTTATTATTTCCGATTTTTAAAACATTGTTTTTTGGTTCTAATAAATCAGGGTTAAAATAATTTTCAATACTAATTATATATGAATAGTTACCAGTTTTGTTTAAATAGGTATTTCCATTAATATTGACACTATTTGATTTAAACTCAAATGTAGAATTTCCATTTTGTAAAACTTTTAGTTCATTATTTTTCTTCTGCGTGATATTTGTTAAATTCCAGAAACCGATAATTTTTTCATTAATATTTGTTGTTGAGTTATCTGTTGAGCAAGAAACAAAAACCATCAAAAAAATAGGGAGGAAGAATTTGAATTTTTTCATGTTTAGTTAGTTTTAAGTTTTACAATATGAGTTGCGCTAACGATCGTGAATTATTAGTGCTCTCAAGAGCAGAATTATTCTCCAGAAGAACACTTTACTTAGATGTTTATTTCAATCAACTTTTGATTCAGTTGTTCATGATCTATTTAGTTTGTTTTAATTCTACTTTTTTATTGTCAATAAATAATCTGCAGCTTACTGTAAAAAAACCTGAAATATTTGTTTTAATATCTAACTTTTGTCCCTCTTTGTTTATTAGATTACCTGATAAATTACTGGGGGTAATAAAATTTAGTTGTTCATCTTGCAGTTCATTATTTACATAAAGGTTTTCCCCACTGAACCAATTATTAGTTATCTTAATGACGGTTTCTTCGTATTTTGCAATCCATTCACTCTTCATTGTTAAATTTTTTTTTGTTATTTGGTTTTCTTATTATTTACAAGTAATGCCGATTTACTCCAAAAAAAACTGCAGTCAATCTATTAAAAAGTGAATGGTAAAGTTTTGTTTCGTTTTATGTTTCCCAAATATATAAATAATTATTTACAAATTATTGAAAGAGCTTTGGTATTTGTGGGATGGTTCTTATAAGTGTGTGAGCTTTTGATTAGTCGGTATTGCGTGAAGGATGGCAGTGAAAATCCTTTTATAAAGCGTAGCGCAATAAAAGATTGCAACATACAGCCTGACCCTGTTGCCAGACAAATAAAGTAATTTATACAATAGCACTGCAACAAGGACACGCCACAAAAAAATAAACGTCATAAAAAAACCGACTTGTTTTCACAAATCGGTTCGTATTTAAAGTATATTTTTGTTTATACAAATAAGCCTTCGATGCTTAAATAATGTTCGCCGGTGTCGTAACAAAAAGTTAGCACTGTTGCGTTTTCGGGAATTTCGAGAAGCTTTTTGGCTACTGCCGCCAATGATGCTCCCGATGAAATTCCTACGAACATTCCTTCTTCTTTTGCCGCTCTTTGGGTATAGGCAAATGCTTCATCTTTGCTTACTTGTATGGTTCCGTTCAGTAAATCGGTATGTAAATTTGTGGGGATAAATCCTGCTCCAATTCCTTGAATAGGGTGTGGAGCAGCTGCGCCTCCGCTGATAACAGGTGAAGCTTCCGGTTCTACGGCATATACTTTCAGGTTGGGAAAATGTTGTTTTAGTATTTCGGCACAACCCGTGATGTGACCTCCGGTTCCTACACCAGTTATCAAGTAATCCAGTCCGTCAGGGAATGCTTTTATAATTTCCTGAGCGGTGGTTGTTTTATGAATTTCAATATTGGCAGGATTATCAAATTGAAGCGGTGACCAAGAATTAGGTATTTCGGATACTAATTCCTTTGCTTTTTCCAGTGCTCCTTTCATTCCTTTTTCACGAGGCGTCAATACAAATTCGGAACCATAAAGACTCATGAGTCGGCGTCTTTCTATAGACATCGATTCTGGCATGACTAACACTAATTTATAGCCTTTTACGGCTGCAACCATCGCAAGTCCAATTCCTGTATTTCCGGAAGTGGCTTCAATTATGGTTCCTCCCGTTTTTAATAATCCTTTAGCTTCTGCATCTTCAATCATAGCAAGAGCGATTCTGTCCTTGATGCTGGCTCCGGGATTTGCACGCTCTAATTTGATCCAGACGTTGTGGTTAGCGCCGAACAAACGATTGATTTTTACGTGTGGCGTGTTGCCTATTGTTTCGAGTATATTGTTGTATTTCATAATATTTATATGGAGAAAAAATTAATATCTTTTATTTCCTGTTGATTCAAAATAGTATTTTTATTGGATTGCATGACAAACGAATACGGATTTACACTCTTGGTAATAAACGTGTTTCCTCCCACGATACTATGGTTTCCTATAATGGTACTTCCACCCAAAATAGTGGCATTAGCATAAATAATTACATGATCTTCTACGGTTGGATGGCGTTTTTTTTCTTGCATGCTTTTCTCGACTTGCAACGCTCCTAAAGTTACTCCTTGATAAATGCTGACATATTTCCCTATTATTGTGGTCTCGCCAATGACGATTCCGGTTCCATGATCAATCATAAAAGGAACGTCTATAGTAGCACTGGGATGAATATCGATTCCCGTTTTGCTGTGCGCATATTCGGTAAGAATTCGCGGAAGCAGGCAAGAAGTTCGGGAAGCAATTGCATTAGCAATGCGATAGACCTCTATGGCAAAAAATCCGGGATAAGAATTGATTATTTCCTGAATACAATCGGCAGCGGGATCCGTATCCAGAATAGCTTGTGCGTCTTTTTGCATCGAATGATACAATTCCGGGAGTCCGGTGTAAAAAGCTTCGGCATCATCAAGAATTTCATTGGCCGTTTTATCTTTTACAATTTCAGATAAAATAGCAATAAAATTAGCTTTGTTTTGGTCTAAAAGCATTTCGATTTGGATGGTTTCCAAGGCTTTCTCCGGAAATAATATTTTGAATAAATCATCAATCCAATTGATAATTTTAGATGAATCGATGGCTCTTACCCAATTTTTATTTTGGTTTTCATGCAGTGTATTCGAAAAACGGTTGGTTTCAGTACTCATTTATAATAGAATAAAATCAGAATTAAACGAGAAAAAAGACTCGAAATACAAATATATAGCAGAATTGAATAGGTTCATAACCTTGCTGTTTAAATAAATGTTAATATGTTAAATTCCCACAAAATGGATGCTTTGTGTTAAGAATGCTACCGTAAAAAAAACCGATTGACTTTTGCCAATCGGTTTTATGTTTTTAACATCAAAAATAAATTATGTGGCTTTTTGAAATAATAAAAAGTTTTAAGACAGTGGTAGTTCTCTAATGAGATTTCGCTAAAAGTTACTTGATAAAAATTCTGTTTTTTGAACTAATAACTTTATTGTACACGGCATCAAAAGTGTGATGTTTAATGAAATCGGATATCTTTTTTAATTCATTGATTTGATGCAAAGTCGAGCGTTTGATGACGTGCGACATTTTAATTATGGTGTCGGTATTGTCATCAATCTCCATCGCCACTATGGATAGAACAATGTCTTTTTTCATGATATGCCCCACCATTCCTTGCTCTGTTACAGCATTAAGCTGATGGAACTTTTCTGCAATTCTCAAATTTTGAATGCCTTGATAACTATAATTTTGTTGTTTGTCTAAAAAGGTTTTCTTCAAATTCAAAATTAAAGAATCATTGGTGGTATTTGCTAAGCCAGCGGTTTCCACTTTTATAATCGAAAATTGAACAGCTGTATTTTTTTTAAAATGTAATAGAGTATTTATACTTCTCTTGCTGGTTACAACAGCTGAATGATGTTTTCTAAGCGTTGATTGGTGGCCCGATATACCAAAGCTGTGTTTGAAAGTTCCCTCCGTGCAATAGGCAAATACAATGGAAGATGAGCTTAATGATTCCATACTTAGCGTGACATCATCAGAAAATGTTAAGTTAACCATGATAGAAGTAATACCATTTATAAAGGTTATCGCATCAATATTTCCCTTAATCAAATCTGTATCTAATACTAATTTAAATTCGTTGTTGTTTGAATTTAAAACGCCATCACAAGAAGTTTGCAAGTCATAAAAAACTTCATTTATTGTACCGGTATTCAGATATATATTTTTCATTAGACATCTATTTAAATAATTATAAAAAAGAAAATGGATTTCGATTAATTAACTATTTTAACGTATCCAAATTACGGAATAAGCGTTGCAATTTTAGTTACGTAATTCTGTTTAAAACTTTCATAATTCTTGTGTTTGGCGTTGCATTTTTACAATGTATCAATCCTATAAAAAAATCCGATTTGCTTGCACAAATCGGATTTTATATTCATTTTTCAAAACATCATGTAGCGGTGCATTGCAGTGCGTCTCTGCGTTGTTTTATTTATTTACAAATGGATTACTTCGCCATACGCATCAGCAACCGCTTCCATAACCGCTTCGCTCATTGTTGGGTGTGGGTGAATTGATTTTAGGATTTCGTGTCCTGTAGTTTCAAGTTTACGCGCAACAACCGCCTCAGCAATCATATCAGTAACTCCTGCTCCAATCATGTGACATCCTAACCATTCGCCATATTTGGCATCAAAAATTACTTTTACAAAACCATCCGGAGTTCCGGAAGCTTTCGCTTTTCCTGAAGCTGAGAATGGGAATTTTCCAATTTTCAGTTCGTAACCTTTTTCTTTAGCTTGTTTTTCAGTCAAACCTACAGAAGCAATTTCTGGAGTTGCATAAGTACAACCCGGTACGTTTCCGTAATCGATAGGCTCTACATGAAGTCCTGCAATTTTTTCCACACAATTGATTCCTTCAGCCGAAGCTACGTGCGCTAACGCTTGTCCTGGCGTAACATCACCAATGGCGTAATAACCTGGTATGTTCGTTTGGTTATAAGCATTTACCAAAATTTTATCTTTGTCAGTAGCAATCCCCACTTCTTCTAATCCGATATTTTCAATGTTGGTTTTAATTCCAACAGCCGAAAGTAAAATCTCCGCTTCCACAACTTCTTCTCCTTTTGCTGTTTTTACAAATGCTTTAACACCAGCTCCGGTAGTATCAATTCTTTCTACTGATGAGTTCGTCATGATTTTAATACCTGCTTTTTTCAAAGAACGCTCCATTTGTTTCGAAATGTCTTCGTCTTCAACAGGAACTACATTTGGCATAAATTCTACGATGGTAACTTCAGTTCCCATAGAGTTGTAGAAATGTGCAAATTCAACTCCAATAGCGCCGGAACCAACAATAATCATTGATTTTGGTTGTGTTGCTAATGTCATTGCTTGTCTGTAACCAATTACTTTTACACCATCTTGAGGCAAGTTTGGTAACTCACGAGAACGTGCTCCAGTGGCCACAATGATATGATCCGCACTGTATTCCGTAACTTTATTTTCTTTGTCAGTAACATCAACTTTTTTTCCTGGTTTAAGTTTTCCAAAACCATCAATCACGTCAATCTTATTTTTTTTCATCAAGAATTGAACCCCTTTGCTCATACCGTCAGCTACAGTACGACTGCGTTGCACAACAGCAGGGAAATCTTTGTCAAATGATGAAACAGTCAATCCATAATCAGAAGCGTGTTTTAGATAATCAAAAATCTGAGCTGATTTTAGTAATGCTTTTGTAGGGATGCAACCCCAGTTCAAGCATACTCCGCCTAAGTTTTCTTTTTCTATTATGGCTACTTTAAAGCCTAATTGTGATGCTCTAATAGCCGTAACATAACCACCTGGACCACTTCCTAAAACTATAATATCGTATTTCATTTCAAAGTTTTTTATTTGTTTTTTATTGGTGAAATGAATTCGTAAAAACTCATTTCAATTTGTGTGTTTTTCTTATTTAATTGATTGGGCGAATTTAAGGATTTATTCTGTTTTGAGAAAGTTTCAAAGTAATAAAGTAAGAAACAAACAAATTTTCAGAAAAATACTTTTGTTTTAAACAAATTGCAAAAGTGTAAATCCAGATTTGTTTATTTAACTGCTGCATCTTTGTAAAAAAGTAAAGTGAAATTTATGGACATAGATTCAACAGATTTCACTGTTAACTTTCTTAGTTTCATTGTTGAAAAAGGGGATGCGGATGACTCGGATTAACACTGATTTTAAACTTGAAAGCTTTGCTTATCGGTACCTTTGTTTCTCTGTTCCTTCTATTTTCTTTGCAGCAAAAACTAATTTGCTACCGAAAACTGTGAATCATACAAATTCTTGTAATACCCACTTTCGCGGTTGATTAATTCCTGATGCGTTCCTTGTTCTACAATCAGTCCTTTATCCATGACCACAATTTTATCAGCATTGACAATCGTTGCCAAGCGATGCGCAATCACAATAGAGGTTCTGCCTTTTGTAATTGTTTCAGTAGCACGCTGAATCAATTCTTCAGAATACGTGTCTATCGATGACGTGGCTTCGTCCAAAATTAAAATACTTGGATTGCTCACGTACGCTCTCAAAAAAGCAATCAATTGGCGTTGTCCTGACGATAACATAACGCCGCGTTCCTTCACATCAAAATCATAATTATCCGGTAAGCTCATAATGAAGTCATGTACGCCAATTTTTTTGGCTGCGGCCAAAACTTGTTCACGACTAATCTCAGGATTGTTTAAGGTGATATTATTGAAAATAGTATCGGCAAAAAGGAAAACATCCTGCAATACAACCGCAATTTGTTTTCGCAGGGAACTCAATGAGTAATTTTCAATATTATGATTGTCAATATAAATGGAACCGCTGTTGATTTCGTAAAAACGATTCAGTAAGTTAATTATCGTTGATTTTCCGGCACCTGTAGATCCTACAATAGCAATCGTTTGTCCGGCATTGACCTGTAAATTAATTCCTTTAATCACTTCTTCATCTGGAATATACCCGAAATGAACTTTTTTAAATTCAATGTCTCCCTTAAAGATAGGCGCTTCAATAACTCCAGTATCCTGAATTTGGTCTTCAGTATCCAAAATGTCAAAAACACGATTCGCCGCAATCATTCCCAGTTGCATCTCGTTGAATTTATCCGCTATTTGACGCAACGGATTGAATAACATTCCGATGAACATTGTGTACGAAAATAAATCGCCAAAAGTGGTAAAGTTATCTCCATTTAATATTTTGATTCCGCCATACAATACAATAAAACCAAGTGTTAAAGACGAAATAATATCCGCAATGGGGAAGAAGATGGAGTTGTAAAGAATGGTTTTTATCCAAGCTTTTTTGTGTTTGTCATTGATGCTTTTGAATTTGCCGTACTCAATTTTTTCACGATTAAAAAGTTGGACAATCTTCATTCCCGTTACGCGTTCCTGCACGAAGGAATTCATATTGGCAATTTGGGTACGCACTTCCTCGAAAGCGACTTGCATTTTCTTTTGGAATATTCGCGTGAAGAAAACCAGAATTGGCATCGCCACAATCACAATCCAAGTCAGTTTCCAGTTCATGTAGAACATAAAAGCCAGTACCACAACCATTTTCATCAAGTCACTGATAATCATAAATAATCCTTGACTAAAAATTCGGGCAATCGATTCAATATCCGAAACCGAACGCGTCACGAGTTGGCCCACAGGAACGTGATCAAAATATTTCATTCGGAAACTCAAAATATGGCGAAATAATTTTGTTCGAATGTCTTTTACAATGTCCTGGCCTAGCCAGTTCGCCCAATACACAAAGTAAAATTGAGAAAACACCTCTAGTAAAAGTACGATTCCCATCAGGATTACATACATCAATAATCCTTGTTGGTCTTGGGTCGAAATGTAACCATCAACGGTTTGTTTCAATAAATACGGACGCAATGCCGCAAATACCGATAGCGAAATGGCAAAAATAATCACACCATTAAAACGCCATTGATAGGGTTTGGTAAATTTTAATATTCGTGTGAATAATCGGGTATCAAATGCTTTTGCTTTCATATCTTTAGGAGCTGTTCCTGCTATTCGTTGCAATCTTTTATGTTTTTAAAGAAAAAACATAAAAGGATTTTCACTGCTATCAGGGCTATTGCGTAATGTAATCGTATTCTATTTTGGTTAAATATAAACCGTGTGCCGGAACCGAAAAACCCGCTTTATCTCGGTTTTTACTTTCTATAATGGCAGTAAAATCAGCCAACGTAATTTTGTGTAATCCTATGTTTACTAATGTTCCCACTATGGCACGCACCATATTCCGTAAAAAACGGTTGGCCGAAATGGTAAAAATTAAGGTACCGTTTTTTTGTTTTTCTATGCCCTGTTCGGCTGTGCCCCGAGTCCAATAGGCCTCAAAAACAGTGCAGTCAAACGTATTCACATCCGTATTTACTTTTGAAAAACATTGAAAATCAATATGATTTAATAGTAATTGCGCCGCTTCATTCATCAAATCAATATCTAATTTTTGATAGAAATACCAACTTTGTTCCTGCGAAAAAACATCTTTAAACGTATTGATATGGTATTCGTAGGTTCTTTTAGTCGCGTCAAAACGACTATGCGCCTCATTATGAACCGGAATAATTTCATAAATAACAATGTCTTTTGGCAAGTAAGAGTTGAGTTTGTGTACTAAACTCGGAATGTCAAAGAGGTTTTCAAAATCAAAATGAGCATACATCTCTTTAGCATGAACACCGGTGTCCGTTCGTCCGGCTCCCATAAGATTAACAGGTGTGTTTAATAACACCGAAAACGCTTTGTTTAGCGTCTCCTGAACAGAAGCAGCATTCGGTTGGCATTGCCAGCCGTGATAATGGGTTCCGTTGTATGCTAATTTGATGAAATATCTCAAGTGAATTTTTTTGAAGCTACAAAGATACTTATTAATTTTTTTGCCACGAAGTCGCTACGTCGCAAAGTTTGTTAAGTTTCGATTTGATTTTTTATTTAGAATTCGAATGTTTATTTTTACGACAAAATCCTAGCCCAGATTACTTCACTAAACTTTTATTTTCATAGGAGTTCAGTGAATGTAAACATTTGCAGTGGAAATCCTTTATTATTTTTTCTTTAAAAATAATAAAGATTGAAACGGATAGCGGGACACGAGCGAAGCGAACTGGCGAAGCAAATTGCTCTTAAAAAAATTACTTTGAAAAAAATACTCCTGCTTTCTGATACGCACAGTCACATTGATGATACGATTTTGAAATATGTCGCACAGGCTGACGAGGTTTGGCATGCCGGCGATATAGGCAATTTGGCTGTAACGGATGCGATTAAAAAGCTAAAACCATTGCGTTGTGTGTATGGTAATATTGACGATGCCACAGCCAGACTGGAATTTCCGTTGCACAACCGATTTATGTGTGAAGAAGTCGATGTTTGGATGACGCATATTGGCGGTTATCCTGGGAAGTACAATCCAAATATAAAAGCAGAAATGGAATCGAATCCTCCAAAATTGTTTATTTGTGGACATTCGCATATTCTAAAAGTCATATTTGATAAAAAGCATAATCTATTGCACATGAATCCCGGAGCTGCCGGAAAAAGTGGTTTTCATCAAATACGCACGATGTTACGTTTTGTGATTGAAGGAGACAAAATCAAGGAGATGGAAATTATTGAGATTGAAAAACGGGTCTGATTATTTTTTTCTGATACGTAATAGGTACCATTATTTTTATGCCTGTGCCAGAATCTAATTTGGAATCTATAGTAATAGTCCCTTTGAGATTATTAATTCGCGCTCTGATTTGGTTGAGGCCAAAACCTTCCAGAACATCAAATTTACTGGATTCAAATCCCTTTCCGTCATCCATAATATCGATATCCAGAAAATCGTTGTTTTCATGAATGTTTAATTTTGCCTGATGCGCATGGCTGTGTTTTAAGGTGTTATTAAGAAGTTCCATGATGATGAAATAAATTTTCATTTCGAAATCTTCATCATAACGCGTTTTTCTGTCTACAGAACTGGAGTAATTAAAAAGAAGAATCGAATTGGAATTTTTTTCGCATAAATCGTCCAATGCATCAAATAAGCCAAATCTTGCCAAAAGTGAAGGCATCAATTCGTGCGATAAATCCCGAACTTGATTGTGCGCTTCCTCGAGAATGGCTTTGGTTTTTATAATTTCTTCCGATGAAGATTGATTTTGAGACGTATGAGCATGAAGATGTAATCCTGCCGAGGAAAGCAATGCGCTAATGTTATCGTGCAGAAAAGAAGCTATTTTTTTTCGTTCTAATTCCTGCCCGTTTATGGACGCATTGATCATGTTTTCCTGAGCTTTACTTCGTAGGTCTTTTAGTTTGTTTTTTTGCTTTAGTTTAGCGTTTTCTGATGAAATGTAAAAAACGATGAATACGAATAGTAAAATTAGAATTACTAAAATTACAATTTTTTTATTTCTGGATTGCTTTTGTAATAAAACATATTCCTTGGTTTTAAACTCGCTTTCTATTTTATCAATTTCTCTTTTATATTCGTCAATTTCAAGATTTATTCCGGCAACATTGGCTTTATTTAGTCGTTCTTGATTGTTTAATTCTTCGGTAATATCATTGAAAAGAGACAGATTTTCGTAGGCGTTTTTATAATCACCATTTTTTAATAAAAACTTAGAATACTCATGATGTGAATAAGATAAGTCTGATTTTTCATTTCCTTTATTTCCTAATTCTATCGCATTTTTGAAAAAAAATTGTGCTTTTTCAGTGTCATTTTTATAATTATAATACATCCCGTTAAGCATGTTTAGTGCAACAACAGTAGAGATGTCGCCATGTTTTTTATGGTGTTTGTTGATATACTTTAGATAAGGTAGTCCTTCATTATAACGGCCAATGTCAAAATAAGCCCATGTCAAATTGAGTTTCGTAAACACTATTTGGGCTGAGTCTTTTATTCTGGTGCTGTATTGTAACGATTTTTTATAGTAATAAATTCCTTTTTCATATTGCTTCTTATCAAAACAATAAATGTTACCTAAATTATTGTTGATCCAGTTTTTTAAAACATCGTTATCGGTTTTGTTGGCATACGTTAAGCTTTTATGGTAATAGAAAAAAGCTTTGTCATATTCAGATAACTGATCAAAATTTGCAGCAATAGTGTTGTAAGCACCCGCAATTAAATTGTTATCTTTGAGTTGGATTGCTTTGCCTAATGCCAGTCTTGAAAGTACGAATGACTTTTCGTAATTGCCTTCTTTCATCAGCAGTATGGCTTCATTGGAAACCAAAGTAACTTCTTTTTTTGTAGGTATATTTTTTTGTGCAAAAAGGGTATTTCTTGAAAAATTAAGTAATAAAAACAATACTATAATTATTTGTCGGTATGACATAGATACTTTGATTTTTTTTGGATATGTTACTTTGTTGAGGGAATCGTGTAGAAGTGAATGTTATTTTGGATTGCCAACTTAGGATTTAATCAATTGGTGTTTGATTGCATATTTTACCAAACTTATTGAGTTTTTGGCATCCAATTTTTTCATAATATTTTTTCGATGAGTTTCCACCGTATTTACGCTTATAAATAATTGGTCGCTAATTTCTTTACCACTGAATTCAAGTGATATCAAAGTGATGATTTCCAACTCTCTTTCGGTCAATGATAAGTTTCCTGGTAGATAAGATTTGTTTAATTTTGGATTATCTTTAGTAGCAGTGTTGAATATTTTCTCTCGAACAGCTTTACAAAAATATTCCTCCCCATTATAAACAGACTGAATCGCTTCAACAATATTTTCTCCGGCACATTTTTTTGTCAAGTAACCGCTACTGCCTAGTTTCATTACTTCTTTGATTAGTCTTAAATCGTCGTGACTGGATAAAATAATAATCTTACAGGGAAAACCTTTTAAAGCAAATTCTTTTATGACTTCAATTCCATCTTTTTCGGGCATATTAATGTCTAAAATAAGGATGTCTGATTTGTTTTGGATTACTTCTTCATATACACTATTTCCGTTGACTGAAAACCCAACTACTTCAAATCTAGGATTGGTATGTAGTAAAGTTTTGATTCCATCAATAAGAATTTGATGGTCATCAGCAAGATGAATTCGTATTTTGTTTAACATATCGTAGTTGTTATTGCCAAATTTATAAAAAAAAACAACAGATTCTTTATTTTTTAGACCTTTGTTGTTAATATTATTATTTATTTCTATGAATAAGCAATATCGTATCTAAAACCAATTTCGTTGGATGATGTACGAATTCTTCTTTAAATGTCAAGAAAATATTTAAAAAGTATAAAAAATAGCGGTACAAAAAAACCCGAACTGTTACATTCGGGTTTCCTTCGCACTAATAAACTAAAGTTTATAGGTTTACCTCAATCTGTCCACAGATTTTACAAGATCTTCATCCTTTTTGATGGCCTTATTAGCCAAGACTAATAACACGACAGCAACTACAGGTAGAAACATCCCAATACCTTTCTCCGAAACAGCAGGTGTTTCTCCAGATAGATTTAGTGAACGATATACAAACAATCCTAATAAAATCAAATTTAATATGATATTCAATCTGCCTATGACAAACTGATTTTGTCTTTTTTTATACGAAACAATACTTAACAAAGACAGAGTAGTACTCAATCCTAATAGTATCGTATATACTTGGCTTTGCATGAAATAATACTCCTTACTATCACTCATTGTCCATAACGGAATAAAAAATAGTAAGATGCCTGTAACTACAAAAGCAAGTAGTAAATAAATAGTCTGAATTCGCTGTATCATTTGTTAAATATGTTTTACAAAAATATATTTTCTTTTTTAAAAATACTATTGTCTGATTAAATTTTATTCGTATTATTGCATCATAATTCCGTAAGCACTTCATACTGCGGTTGATTCAATTTAAAGTTTACTACCTATCTTTTACATTATTTCCAAAAATTAATTAAACTCATAGAACATTCATGTTTGATATTTCTGCATTAAAAGAAATGAAGCTTTCTGAGCTTCAAGAAATAGCTAAAGCAGCTAAAACCATAAAATTTAACGGCGTAAAAAAAGATACTTTAATCAGTCAGATTTTGGATTCTCAAGTTGCTGATGTTGACGCTTTACCAGATACTAAAATGGAAGGCGATCTTGAAGACGACAAACCTAAAAGAGTTAGAATCGTTCCTGTTAAAAAAACAGCCATTCAAAAAACGGTAAAGAATTCTCTTTTTGAAACGGAAGAAATTGCAGAAACGAGTGCCAATGATGAAAATAATCTTCCGACCGAAGTTGTTTTAACAGAAGAACAGGATGCAAAACAAGAATCTGAAGGAAATGAGAAAAAAGTAGGTAAGGTAATTAAGTTCAATAAATCAGCTTACGAGAAAAAAATTGCTTTAAAAAAGGATAAAGAAGAGGTAAAAGACGCAAACACAGTGAATGAGTTAGTATCAGAAACAGCAATTGAAGATAAAGAAGAAGCTGCTTCTGCTCCTGCAAAGAAGATAAACCCAAATCAATTACACAAACAAAATACCATCGCAAATCCAAACGGAAATGGGAATGGGAATCAAAATCCGAATTTTAAAAATAAGAAAAGTAATTTTGCTGCTTCCGATTTTGAATTTGACGGCATTATAGAAAGTGAAGGCGTTTTGGAAATGATGCCTGATGGATATGGTTTCCTGCGTTCTTCAGATTACAATTATTTGGCTTCGCCAGATGATATTTATTTATCAACTTCTCAAATCAGATTGTTTGGTCTTAAAACCGGAGATACTGTAAAAGGGGTGGTTCGTCCACCAAAAGAAGGAGAGAAATTTTTCCCATTAGTACGCGTTTTAAAAATAAACGGACATGATCCTCAAGTAGTTCGTGACAGAGTTTCATTCGAACATTTAACGCCCGTTTTTCCATCAGAAAAATTCAAGTTGGCAGAAAAACAAAGCACGATTTCAACACGAATAATCGATTTGTTTTCACCAATAGGAAAAGGACAACGTGGAATGATTGTGGCACAACCCAAAACCGGTAAAACGATGTTGCTTAAGGAAATTGCCAATGCGATTGCGGCAAATCACCCTGAAGTATATTTGATTGTTTTATTGATAGACGAGCGCCCGGAAGAGGTTACGGACATGCAACGAAGTGTGCGTGGAGAAGTAATCGCGTCCACTTTTGACAGAGAACCGCAAGAGCATGTAAAAATTGCAAATATCGTTCTGGAAAAAGCAAAACGATTGGTAGAATGTGGTCACGATGTAGTAATTCTTTTAGATTCTATCACACGTTTGGCCAGAGCATATAATACAGTTCAGCCTGCTTCAGGTAAAGTATTGAGTGGTGGTGTGGATGCCAATGCATTGCAAAAACCAAAACGTTTCTTTGGAGCTGCCCGTAATGTTGAAAATGGTGGTTCATTAAGTATTATTGCTACTGCATTAACTGAAACGGGTTCAAAAATGGACGAAGTTATTTTCGAAGAATTTAAAGGAACCGGTAACATGGAATTACAATTGGATAGAAAAATTGCCAACAAACGTATTTTCCCAGCAATCGATTTGACTTCTTCAAGTACACGACGTGACGATATGTTATTGGATCAAAAAACATTGCAAAGAATGTGGATTATGAGAAAATACCTTTCGGATATGAATCCGGTGGAAGCTATGGATTTCATTAATGATCGTTTTAAAAAGACGAAGAATAATGAAGAGTTTTTAATCTCGATGAATGATTAATAAAAGAGTAAAGTTGCCAAAGATTTAACGGGATAAAAAATAAATCGGAACAGAATTAATTCTGTTCCGATTTATTTTTTTTACTATTTTGAGTTTAATTTTATTGATGTGCTTTGTTCTAAGTTGCTTAATAATGAAGTAGTACATTTTGATCTCTTGTCCTAATTTTTGAATGCTTTGATAGTAAGAATCTTTCCTAAATCATCAGATTTTTAGTTTATCATGTAAGTCAAGTTCGCGTCTTTTTAGCCAATGATCCAAACAACTATTTCCATGAATATTACGACGTCAATAAAATTCAGTTTTGTAAAAGACCAGTTTAAATTCTTTTACTAGTACGCTTTTGAACGTCTCGTTATAAGTTTATTATGAAATGATGTATTTATTCTTTCCTTTTTGTTATCTACTTTTTTCATTCATTATCCAGATTTTCATTAAAAGCGGATGGAAGTAGCGTAGGGATGAATTTGATTAAAATAGGCAATAATAAACTACCGCCGGGAAGTAAAAATATAGTCAAAGAAGGGATGGTTTTGCAAATTTCCAATAGTTGTTTTTTGACTTTTTTCTTTTCTTTTTCGTCCAAATCTCGTCTGGTAGAGTAGGCTAGTAACACCATTAATTCCTTGCTTTGCTCAATTTCCTTGATTAGTCGTTTTTTATTTCGGCTTATTAGTGTAACAACGCTTTGAGTGGTTTGGTCGTAAAAATGTTTTACAGGATTTGAATAATTAAAATACGGTATTTCTTTTTTATGTTTAGAAATGAATTCGTTGGTAGTGAAAATACTTTCGCCAACAAAAGAATCTGGGACAGATAAAATCTCAGCTAACGAATGCAAAAAATATTTCTCGTCGTTTTCTATTTTTCCATCGCTCCACAAAGCCATTCCAGCAATATCTATCAAATAATATTGTTCTAATTCATTTGTAAAGTAAGCCAATTGTAACGTTTCTAGACTCTGAACAGAAACTTTGGAGAATTTGCTGTAGCGTATCGAGGCTTCAAAAAGTTTAATTAACAAATCATCGTATTGTGATTTTTCTAACTTGATTTTTAACGCAAGTGTCACAATATTGACAACCGTTTCTTCAATTTTTTTCAGATATTTTTCCGGAATTATTCCATGTACCAAATATTGGCGAAAAGCAAGCACGTCAATGAATAATAATGCGTTAGTCACCAGATGGGAGAAACTTTTGCTTATGATGCTGTCATTGGTTTGAACACGTTCATCAATTATTTTTTCTAAATTTAAAGCAGGGGAATATTTTGGAAGAATTTTTTTAAATAAATTAAATCCCTGAGGATTCATTTGATTGTAAAAAGTATTTGCTTGTTTGATGAAATTCTCAGGATTGATATCTTCGTTAGTCAAACAAAAAACTTGGTATAAAGTATTTAAAAGTGCGACTTTTGAAATCTCTTCTTTGAACCAACCTTTCGTTTCTATGGTCGCTACAGTATCAAATGCTATGATATGACCGTAGATAAAACCAGTATTTCTTACCTTTTGATAAAATGTATCGGCAGTTTTAGAAACTGTTTCTTTTGAAAATTTTTGTTCACTAAAAAATTTGTCTATCCAACCTGGTGCCGAAGGGTTAATCATTGCTTTAATTTGAAGTTACAAAGCTATGTTTTTTTATGGTAGTTTTAACTGGAGTATTCTTGTTTAACACAGATACTACAATTAATTAGCATTGTTTTTCTGGTTTTATACTGGATAAATTAAATTGTTATCATTTTTGATTAAAAACACTTGCAGTCGGTTACTATATTTTAGAGTAAGTAATGAAAATTTCTTATTGTAAAAATGATATCTTGACATCTAAAAGGTGCAATAAAGGACAAAGCCCTGAATTATGAATAAACAGGGCTTTGATAAGTATTTAAGAATTGAATAAAGTTTCAGCGGCTTCCCAATTGACTACATTCCAAAAAGAAGCAATATAATCCGCTCTTCGATTTTGATTTTTAAGATAATAAGCATGTTCCCATACATCTAACGCTAAAACCGGTTTCCCTTTCAGTCCTTTTCCTCGCAATCGCATCAAAGGATTGTCTTGGTTTGCTGTTGAACCTATAACTAATTTTCCATCTTGAACCACTAACCAAGCCCAACCGGAACCAAATCGTTTCATTGAAGCATCACTAAATTGCTTTTTGAATTCATCAAAAGAACCAAAATCAGTCACTATCGCATCTCCTAATTTCCCTTTTGGAGCACCACCACCATTTGGCGTCATTAAACTCCAAAATAAACTGTGATTGTAATGCCCGCCACCATTATTACGAATCGCTTCAGGAAATTTTGACATTTTTTCAAAGATACTTTCCAATGATTTAGAATGTTCCACCAAGTTTTTGTCCAAGGTTTCTATGGCTTTATTCAAATTCGTGACATAGGCTTGATGATGTTTACCATGATGAATTTCCATTGTGGCTTTATCAATATGTGGCTCTAAAGCATCATAAGCATACGGTAATTTTGGAAGGCTGTATATTGCTTGAAAGCTGTCAGTTTCTGATTCTATGACTTGATTATCAGTTTTCCACGTGTTTTCAGCTGCTAATACTGAATTAAATAGGCTAGAACCTATAATTGTTCCTGTTGAAAGTATTGCTGTTTGTTTTAAAAAATTTCTTCGTGTATTATTATTTTCCATCGGTTTAAAATTTATCCTACAAAGGTTATTAAAATAGAACATAAATTTAAACATTAAATGATAGATATGGGTTAATAAAGACTTAAAATTTGCTTAGTTTTTTGTTTGCAATCTTGTAAAGAGAGACAAATGGTATAGGAATTTTATAAAATCTATTTCTATTTGGTAAATAATATCTTTGTAATTTTGAAAGCAATCGCATAGAAGATAATACCATGTGTCGACAATACTTTTAATCAATAAAAAGAAGGATTAGATGTAGTTTTTTGATTAAAAAAAATAATAAAATAGTTACAAAAATGAAACACAAAGAAATAGCAGTTTTAAGTTGGGGTTTACTAAAGCGAACTTACAATGAATTTGATGATGATAACGGGTTTAAGTTAAGTGCGTCACTATCCTATTATACCATCTTTTCATTACCTCCGTTATTAATTATTATCTTGTCGATTTTTAGTTTTTTCTTTGGAAGAGAAGCCGTTACCGGAAGATTTTTTGGACAAATTAATGGAATGGTTGGAAACGAAGCCGCTATCCAAATTCAGGAAACCATCAAAAATATTGAATTGTCTGATAGCGTTACATTTGCAACAATAATTGGAGGAATTATGCTATTGGTAGGAGCTTCTGGTGTATTTGCCGAAATACAAAGCTCGATTAATTCTATTTGGGGATTAAAAGCAAAACCGAACAAAGGAATTGTGAAATTTGTCCAAAACAGACTAATGTCGTTTTCTATGATTGCTTCAGTTGGGTTTTTATTAATGGTGAGTTTAATGGTTAATACCGTAATGGATATAGTCAATACGCGATTGCTGATTTATTTTCCAGATACAACGGTTTACATATTTTATGTTTTTAATATTTTAATATTATTTGTAACAACGACTATTTTGTTTGCTATTATTTTCAAAACCTTGCCTGATGGCCATATTGCTTGGAAAGATGCCCTAATAGGCTCCAGTTTTACTTCTTTTTTCTTTATGATAGGTAAATTTGCCATTGGTTTTTATTTAGGAAGCTCAACCGTTGCCACTGTTTATGGTGCAGCGGGCTCAGTAATCATTATTTTGATTTGGGTTTACTATTCAGCTATAATCTTATATTTTGGAGCCGAATTCACCAAAGTGTATGCGAATGCCCATGGCAAAAAAATTATTCCAAATGCTTATGCTGTTGGAATAAAAGTAGAGGTTACAGAAATTAAGAAGAAAAAGACTGACGTCATTCCTGACGGAGAAAAATAATAAATATATTTCTAGTATGTACAACGAGTTCTATATAAATATCAAGTAAAACTAATGAAAAAAATAATTTTGTTACTTATCATTTTTTGTTCTATGCTTGTTGCTTGTAATTCCGTAAAAACTGCTAGTACTGAAAAAGCTGTATTGCAGGGTGCTTGGGAATTATATTACATATCAGGACCACGGAGAGACTTTTCTAAATTGTATCCAAATGATAAGCCAACTATTACTTTCGATTTGAAAGAAAATAGGGTTTTTGGAAAAAACAGCTGCAACAGTTATTCTGGAACATTGAATGTTGATAAAAATAAAATTAGTTTCAAAGGGCCTATGACAGTTACTAAAATGTTTTGTCCAGGCGAAGGCGAGAATATTTACATGAATACACTGGAAAAGATAGATTCTTACTTTATTTCAGAAGATGGTAAAACTTTAAATTTTATTGGGGGAGATGTAATAACGATGCGTTTTAAAAAAAAATAAATAGTAGTATTTTAAGGAAATAAAAAACCGCCTTGTTTTCAGGAACGAGGCGGTTAAAAAAAAACTAAAAACTAATTTTATTAGAAACAATATTTATTTTCTTCTACTAATTTTGTGGTTATTGTTTCTCTTAATCCTACAACATTTGGCATATTCGCGTATTTAGTAAAACGACGTAATCCCATTAACATCATACGTTGTTCATCGCCTTCAGCAAAGGAAATAACACTTTCTTTTCCTTTTTGAGTAACGATATCCACCGCTTTATATAAGTATAATTTTGCCATTGCAATTTGCTCTTGTACTTTGGCTTCTCCCTCTTTTTTGGCTAATTTCTCCGTTCTAAGAATAGTACTTTCAGCCATGTAGATTTCGATTAAAATATCTGAAGCTGCCATCAATAACTGTTGGTGTGCATCTAAATCCGGACCGTATTTTTGAACCGCTCCGCCTGCAACCATTAAGAATGCTTTCTTCAATTTCCCAATCATTTCTTTTTCTTCTGCAAATAATTCAGAATAATCAGGAGTATCGAAAGATGGAATTCCCATTAATTCTTCTTGTACTTTTGATGCGGGTCCAAGTAAATCAACATGACCTTTCATGGCTTTTTTGATTAGCATCCCTACAGAAAGCATTCTGTTGATTTCGTTAGTTCCTTCGTAAATACGTGCAATACGTGCATCTCTCCAAGCGCTTTCCATCGGAGTGTCCTCAGAGAATCCCATTCCACCAAAGATTTGGATTCCTTCATCAGCACAGTTTTGAATATCTTCAGAAACAGCCACTTTAAGGATTGAGCATTCAATTGCATATTCTTCAACACCTTTCAATTCCGCTTCTTGATGTGAAACACCTTCAGCTTCACGCGCTGCGATTCGATCTTCAATATCTTTGGCAGCACGATAAGAAGCACTTTCTCCAGCATAACAACTGGTAGCCATTTCTGCTAATTTTGAACGAATCGCACCAAACTGAGAAATAGCTGTATTAAACTGAATTCTTTCATTAGCATACTGTACCGAACTTGTAATCACTCTTCTTTGTGCGTCCAAACAAGCTGCTGCCAATTTGATACGACCCACATTCAAAGCATTCATTGCAATTTTGAAACCGTTTCCTCTTTCTGACAACATGTTTTCAACAGGAACTTTTGTTT
Source organism: Flavobacterium sp. DSP2-3-1 (assembly GCF_049896865.1). Taxonomy (NCBI): domain Bacteria; kingdom Pseudomonadati; phylum Bacteroidota; class Flavobacteriia; order Flavobacteriales; family Flavobacteriaceae; genus Flavobacterium; species Flavobacterium sp. DSP2-3-1. The sequence continues at coordinate 165,735 of NZ_JAFCVD010000010.1, forward strand.
CATTAAAGAAAACCTGACGCGTAGAAGAAGCACGAATTCCTAATTTATGCTCTTCTTCACCCATTGAAATTCCGTTATCAGGAGTATTTTCAAGGATAAAACCAGTAATATTTTTATCATCACCAATACGGGCAAAAACAATAAATAAAGAACAAAATCCAGCGTTCGAAATCCACATTTTTTGTCCTGTAATTTTGTAATGTGTTCCATCTTCAGATAAAACGGCTTTTGTTTTTCCGGAATTAGCATCAGATCCTGCGCCTGGTTCTGTCAAGCAATACGCTCCAAACCATTCACCAGAAGCTAATTTAGGAACGTATTTTTGTTTTTGTTCTTCTGTTCCGTATAAAGTGATTGGCATAGTCCCAATTCCTGTATGTGCTCCAAAAGCAGTTGAGAATGAACCCGTTGCTCCCGAAATATAATCACAAACCAACATCGTCGACACAAAACCCATTCCTAATCCACCATACGCTTCAGGAACAGCAACTCCTAAAAGTCCTAAATCCCCTGCTTTTTTCATGGTTTCTTGTGTGTACGCATAATCCTTTTTCTCAAAACGATCTTTGTGCGCCCACAATTCTTTGTCTACAAACTCTGTTACAGAGTCACGCATCATTAATTGCTCTTCTGAAAAATCCTCTGGAGTGAAGATATCTTCGCACTTTGTTTCTTTAACTAGGAATTGACCTCCTCTTGTTTTGTCGCTCATGACTTTGTTATTTTAAATTTTGAATTTTAAATTTTAAATTATTTTATAGTGTCTTCCTGAGAAGTTTTAATAATTTTTGTGATTATATTTAATATGTGTTTAATTTCAATTAAATAATTTGATTACGAAATTGTTGTCATGGTAAATTTGTCTAAGTAACGCAACCAATATTCAGTTTCTCTCGCTTCTTTAGCAACTATTGCTATTTTATGAATAAAATCTTTTCTTGACTGGGCTGCTGTAGCTTCTTCCACATTAGCTCCAATACTTGTTACAGATCTTAATATTTGTTTTTAAATAATGAATTCATTTTCTTTTTTAAGCTGAGTGAAAAGATTTACAATAGACAATGCAAAATCAAATGTTTTGCTAGCAATTATATTTTCTTTTTTTACTTTAAAATTTAAAATTCATCATTTAAAATAAAATTACAGCAGCTCATAAATCCCCGCACTTCCTTGTCCAGTTCCAACGCACATACTCACAATTCCGTATTTGCTGCCTCTGCGTTGCATCTCATCAAATAATTGAACAGACAATTTTGCTCCTGTACAACCTAGTGGATGTCCTAATGCGATCGCGCCACCATTGACATTGATAATATCCGGGTTTAGGTTTAGTTCTCTCGTTACGGCCAATGCTTGTGATGCAAAAGCTTCATTCAATTCGATTAAATCAATATCATTCAATGTTAATCCGGCTTGTTTCAATGCTTTTGGAATTGCTTTTACAGGTCCAATTCCCATGATTCTTGGTTCCACTCCAGCCGAAGCGAAGTTTACCAAACGGGCGATAGGAGTAAGGTTCAATTCTTTCACCATTTCTTCGCTCATGATTAGAACAAATGCTGCTCCATCACTCATTTGAGAAGAGTTTCCAGCAGTTACACTTCCATTAGCTTCAAAAACTGGTTTTAAACCTGCCAAAGCTTCTACAGAAGTCCCTGCTCTGGGACCTTCGTCTTTATTTACTATATAGGATTTTGTTTCTTTTTTACCGTTCTCGTTGATAAATGTTTGTTCTACCGTAATAGGAACAATTTGTTTGTCAAATTTACCGTCGGCTTGCGCTTTCAGGGCTTTCATGTGCGAGTTATAAGCAAACTCATCTTGGTCGGCACGAGATACATTATATTGTTTG